>NZ_JAIUKB010000014.1:0-203752 GCF_020176785.1 Saccharopolyspora sp. 6V
GTGCCGGGCGGCCCCTGCGCTGGGGGGTTAGGGTCAGGGGGATTTTTTGGTGGGGGGTGCTTATTGCAGCACTCATCGCCCCCCCCGCCGGCGGGGGGGGGGGGGGGGTGGGCGGCGGAGTGCGATCGCTCACCAGTTCGGATGAGATCGCTCAACTGTTCGACTGCCGGGGTCGATGTTGGGGGAGTAGCGACCTGCGAGCGAAGGCGGTGCGGACGATGAACTCCTGCGGTTTCCCGATCGGCGGGCGGACCACGGCGGCCCGGGGCCGGTCAGTAGTACCAGGGGAACGGCGTCCAGTCCGGGTCCCGGCGCTCCAGGAACGAGTCCCTGCCCTCGACGGCCTCGTCGGTCATGTAGGCCAGCCGGGTGGTCTCACCGGCGAACAACTGCTGTCCGACCAGGCCGTCGTCGATCGCGTTGAACGCGTACTTCAGCATGCGCTGCGCGGTGGGCGACTTGCCGTTGATCTCCCGTGCCCACTGCAGGGCGGTCGCCTCCAGTTCCGCGTGCGGCACGACCTCGTTGACCATCCCCATCCGGTGCGCCTGCTCGGCGTCGTAGGCGCGGCCGAGGGCGAAGATCTCGCGGGCGAACTTCTGCCCGACCTGCCGGGCGAGGTAGGCGCTGCCGAAGCCGCCGTCGAAGCTGCCGACGTCGGCGTCGGTCTGCTTGAAGCGGGCGTGCTCGGCGCTGGCGAGGGTGAGGTCGCACACCACGTGCAGGCTGTGCCCGCCCCCGGCGGCCCAGCCCGGCACGACCGCGACCACCAGCTTCGGCATGAACCGGATCAGCCGCTGCACCTCGAGGATGTGCAGCCGGCCGGCCCGCGCGGGGTCCACGGTCTCGGCGGTCTCACCGGCGGCGTACTGGTAGCCGGAACGGCCGCGGATCCGCTGGTCCCCGCCGGAGCAGAACGCCCAGCCGCCGTCCTTCGGCGAGGGCCCGTTCCCGGTCAGCAGGACGCAGCCGACATCGCTGCTCATCCGGGCGTGGTCGAGCGCGCGGTACAGCTCGTCGACGGTGTGCGGGCGGAAGGCGTTGCGCACCTCGGGGCGGTCGAAGGCGACGCGCACGGTGCCGCGCCCGGGACCGTCCTCCACGCACCGGTGGTACGTGATGTCGGTGAAGTCGAACCCGCTGACGGGTTCCCACGCGGCCGGGTCGAACAGCTCGGAGACAGGCGAGTTCAGCACGCCTGGGACAATAGGTGCCGCCTCGGCGTGATGAACACCAGGAGGGCGCCGACCGGTGTGAGCGGCTGCACTTCGCTCGTCCGGGGGGCCACCGGGTCGAAGGGGCTCGGCGGTTGCGGCGACACTGGAAGCGGTCGGCAGGCAGCGTGCGAGGGAGTCCGGGGTGATGGGTTGAATCCGTCCACGGCACAGGCCGAGGTCATTGTCGACGAGCTGATCCGCAACCAGGTCCGGCACGTGGTGCTCTCCCCGGGGTCGCGCAACGCGCCGCTCTCGTTCGCGCTGCACCGCGCCGCGCAGGAGCGCCGGATCCGGTTGCACGTCCGCATCGACGAGCGCAGCGCCGGATTCCTGGCCCTGGGGATCGCGGCGCGCAGCGGTCGGCCGGTGGTGGTGGCCGGGACCTCGGGCACCGCTGCGGCGAACCTGCACCCGGCGGTCAGCGAGGCGGCGCAGGCGGGCATCCCGCTGATCGTGCTCACCGCGGACCGCCCGCCGGAGCTGCGCGCGGCCGGGGCCAACCAGACCATCGACCAGCACCGGATGTTCGGACCGCAGGTGCGGATGTTCGACGAGCTCGGCGTGGCCGAGAACCGGCCCGGGCAGCAGGCGTACTGGCGCAGCCAGGTCTGCCGCGCCTGGCACGCCTCGCTCGGGTCGGCCCGCTCCGGACCGGTGCACCTGAACCTGCCGTTCCGCGAACCGCTGGTGCCCACCGGGGACACCACGTGGTGCGAGCCGCTGTCCGGGCGCGACGACGGGGCGCCGTGGATCGAGATCTGCGGCGACGGCGCCCACCCGAGCAGCCTGCACGCGCCGGCCGCCCGGCGGGGACTGGTGCTCGCCGCGGACGGCAGCGCCGACGCCGCGGGGGAGTGGGGCGAGCGGTACGGCTGGCCCGTCGTCTCCGAGACCGGCGGGGTCGGGCTCGCCGGTGGTGCGGCCATCAGCACCGGGATGTGGTTGCTGAACCAGCCCGAGTTCGTGCGCGAGCACCGCCCCGAGCAGGTGCTCTGCGTCGGCAGGCCGACCGTGTTCCGCCAGGTGCAGTCGCTGCTGACCGACGCCGGGGTGGAGGTGCTGCTGGCGCACGGCGGGGACGTGGACTGGCCGTCGCCGGGGCACGCGGTGCGCGAGATCGCGCACACCTTCGGCGCCGGGCCCGTCCGCGAGGCCGACCCGCACTGGCTCACCGCCTGGCAGCAGGCCGACCACAAGGTCGCCGCCGCGCTGCACGCGGCGCTGGACCTGGAGCGCTGGCCGAACGGGCCGGTGCTCGCCCGCGACCTGGTCGACGAACTGCCGGAGCGGTCGTTGCTGGTGCTCGGTTCGTCGAACCCGAGCCGGGACGTGGCGCTGGCCGCACGACACCGGCCGGACGTGGCGGTGCACCGCAACCGCGGGGTGGCGGGGATCGACGGCACGGTGTCCACCGCGATCGGCGCGGCGCTGGCGCACGACGGACCGACCTACGCGCTGCTGGGCGACCTCACGTTCCTGCACGACGGCAACGGCCTGCTGCTGGGGCCGCAGGAGCAGCGCCCGGACCTCACCATCGTGGTGCTCAACGACGACGGCGGCGGCATCTTCTCGCTGCTGGAGCAGGGCGGCCCGGAGCACCGCGACTCGTTCGAGCGGGTCTTCGGCACCCCGCACGGCACCGACCTCGCGCAGCTGTGCGCGGCGCACGGCGTGGAGCACGTGCGGGTGCGGCAGCGCTCGGAGTTCCCGGCGGCGCTGCACGGGCCACCGGGGCTGCGGGTGGTGGAGATCCAGGCCGACCGCTCGCAGACCAGGAGCCTGCACGCGCGGTTGCAGGCCGCGGTGCACTCGGCGCTGCTCGGCTGACCCGTTCGGGGCCGTTCGCGGTCCGGTATCCGCTCCGGAACCGGTGCCCGGTCGCGATCGGTACACCCGCGATCCGGTGCCTCCCGGCCCGGTACCCGCTGCGGTCCCGTGCCCGCTGTGGGCGCGACACCGCCCCCGGCCTCGCACGGGCACTTCTGGACCGGTTCCTCCCACCTGGTGAGAGGGCGCGGGAGTGCTTCCGGCCACCGGTCGACCGCGCGGAACCTGCCGGGTCTCGGGCCCGGGCTCGGCTGCTCGCCGAACACTCGCACCCCCGATGAGCTGGGCGGGAGCCGCGCGGGCGGGGTCCGGCCACCACCCGTCGGGCGGGCGGCTGGGACGAAAGCCGGCGCCGGCTGCGCGCCGTTCACCCAGAACTGGTGAAAAGCCCCGCGTTCGGGTGCTCGCGCCGCCCTGATCACGTTCGTACGCTGCTGGAAAACAGCTGATCTTGCCGGAGGTGCTCTGTGTTCAAGCGAACCGGTCTGCGGGCGGCGGTGGCCGCGTGCTGCGCGGCGGCCTTCGTGGCGACCCCCGCCTTCGCCGGAGCCGGCAGTCCCGGCGCGCCCGGCGCGGGCGACCCGTACTTCCCCGAGTACGGCAACGGCGGCTACGACGTGGCGCACTACGACGTGCGGCTGCGCTACGAACCGAAGGACGACCACCTCGCCGGGACCACGACGATCGTGGCGAACCCGACCCAGGACCTCACCGCGTTCAACCTGGACTTCGCACTGCCGGTGAAGTCGATCCGGGTCAACGGCGCCCCGTCGACCTTCGAGCAGCGGGGCACCGAGCTCACCGTCACCCCGCCCGAGGAGCTGCCCGCCGGGCGCCAGTCCACGTTCGTCGTCGAGTACGAGGGCGTGCCGTCCGCCGTCGAGGTCGACGGCCTCAACCCGTGGATCCGCACCGCCGACGGCGCCCTCGCAGTCGGCGAACCGGAGATCTCCGCGTGGTGGTTCCCCGGCAACGACCACCCGCGGGACAAGGCCACCTTCGACATCGCCGTGGACGTGCCGGAAGGCACCGAGGTGCTGTCGAACGGCGTGAACACCGACACCTCCACGCTGGCCGGCCGGACCACCTGGAAGTGGCGGACCACCAAGCCGACCGCGACGTACCTGGCTTTCCTCGGCATCGGGCAGTACGAGATCAACACCAAGCCCGGCGCTTTCGGCCAGCCCTTCGTCACCGCCTACGCCGACGGGCTCGGCGACGTCGAAGGCGCGGCCAAGGCCAGCGTCGAACGCACCCCGGAAGTGCTGGAATTCCTCTCCGGGCTGCTCGGCGAGTACCCGTTCGAGGCCCAGGGCGGCGTGGTCCCGGCAGAAGGCCTCAGCTTCGCGCTGGAGAACCAGACCCGGCCGACCTACAGCCCCAAGTTCTTCGCGAAGGGCGCGAACACGTCCGTCGTCGTGCACGAGAACGCCCACCAGTGGTTCGGCGACTCCGTGTCCGTCGACACCTGGCGCGACATCTGGCTGAACGAGGGCTTCGCCAGCTACGCCGAGTGGCTGTGGTCGGAGCAGCAGGGCACCGGCACCGCGCAGGAGCTGTTCGACCACTACTACTCCTCGCTGCCCGCCGACGACCCGTTCTGGCAGATCGCCCCCGGTGAACCCGGGCCGGAGAACATCTTCAGCGACGCCGTCTACGACCGCGGGGCGCTCACCGTGCACGCGCTGAGCAACGTCATCGGCCCGGACGCGCTGCTCGACGTGGTGCGCACCTGGGTGCAGGACAACCGGTACTCCACCGGCACCGTGGAGGAGTTCATCGAGCTGGCCGAGCAGCGCTCCGGCCGACAGCTCGACGAGTTCTTCCAGAACTGGCTGTTCACCCCCGGCAAGCCCGCGGCCACCCCGGAGAACGGGATCCCGGCCTCGGCGACCAGGGCAGCGGTGGTGCCGCCGAAGTCGGTCGCCGAGATCGACGCGACCCACGCGCTCGTGCACGACCACCACTGATCGTGTGACGGCGCAGGCCGGCCGGGACGGGTCGGGCGGCGGAACCTAGCGGTCCGCCGCCCGAGCCACCCGGGCCGGCCGTCAGTCGTCGGCGAGCGCGTCTCGGATCGGCCGGAGCTTCGCCGCCGCCTCCAGCACCTCCGCGTCCGGATCGGACCCGGCGACGATGCCGCACCCGGCGAACAGCCGGGCCCGGCGGCCCCCGGTCGCGCCGTCCGCGGTCTCCAGCTGCGCGCAGCGCAGCGCGATGCCGAGCTCCCCGTTGCCGGCGCCGTCGACCCAGCCGACCGGGCCGCTGTAGCGGCCGCGGTCCATGGCCTCCAGGCGCTCGATCAGCCGCACCGCGGCGGGAGTCGGCGTGCCCCCGACGGCCGCGCTCGGGTGCACCGCGGCGGCCAGCCGCAGCAGCGCCGCGACCCCGTTGTCCGCGGCGTGCTCGTGCAATTCACCCGTGATGTGCGAGGCCAGGTGCAACACGTTGCGCAGCCGGAGCACCTCGGGGTGCTCCGGGACCGACAGGGCCGCGCAGAACGGGCGCAGTTCCGCGGCCAGCGACTCGGCGGCGAACGCGTGCTCGGAGAGGTCCTTCACCGAGGCCAGCAGGCCGGACGCCAGCTCGTCGGCGCCGACCCCGGGCCGCGGCCAGCTCGTCCCGGCCAGCACCCGGGACCGGACGTGCCGCCCGGTGCGCTCCAGCAGCAGCTCCGGCGTCGCCCCGACCAGCCCGTCCACCGCGAAGGTCCAGCACCCCGGGTAGCGCGCGGCGAGGTTGCGCAGCAGGTAGCGGGCGTCCAGCGGCTCCGCCGCGGTGGCGAGCAGGTCGTGCGCCAGCACCACCTTGCGCACCCCGTCCGGATCGCCGGCCCCGGCCGGTTCCAGGATCCGCACCGCCTCCGCCACCGACCGCCGGTAGTCCGCCGCCGACACCGCGCCCGGCTCGTACCGCACCGCGCCGGGCTCGCGAACCGGCCGGACCGGTCGCCGGGCCGGATCGCCGACGGTGGTGATCCAGCGGACGCCGTCCCGGCAGCCCACCACGACCTCCGGCACCACCACGACCGAGTCCCCCGGCCGGTCCGCGAACGCGAAGCTGGTGAACGCGACCGGGCCGCTGCCCGGCAGCCGCACCTCGTCCCGCACGTCCGCGGCCGCGCACAGCGCGTGCCACCACTCGTCGGCGGCGGCGAACCGCTCCGGCCCGGACGTCGTCAACCGCGCCGCGCAGCCCCAGCCGACCAGACCCGCCCCGTCGCGCACCCAGCTCAGCGGGGCCTCGTCCGGCAGCAGCTCCAGCAGCGGCGCGGTGCGCCGGGGGTCGTCGTCGGGGAGCACCGAGGTGCGGACGGTCAGCGGAGTCGGGGAGGGCGCCACGCGACGAGCCTAGGTGCGGCGGCCCGTGGTGGTCACCGCGCGGCTCCTACAATCGGCGATCGTGGCGAGCGAACAGGAGTTCCCGGGCGAGTCCGAGCAGACCGCGGAGAGCGGTCCGGGCACCCGGTGGCCAGCGCGGCGCATCCGCCGCACCGCCGCCCGCGGCGTCCTGGTACTCGGCGTGCTGCTGACCGTGCTGGGCCTGTCCGTGATCGGCGCTTGCGCGATCGACGACCGGACCATCACCGAGTCCCGCGGCGACGGGGTGGCCGAAGTGGTCAGCACGTCGCTGACCCGCACCGTCATCCGCTTCACCACGCCCGAAGGCCGGGTGCACATCCCGCAGGACGGCGTGCTGTACCCCGGCGGCCTGCAGCAGGGCCAGTTCGTCCGCGTCGAGTACGACACCCGCAACCCCGACCTGGTCCGGGTGGCCGGGCGCGGCATGGTGCTGTCGCTGCTGCCGGTCGCGGCGTCCCTCGCCGGGACGTGGCTGGTCCTCGGCGCCGCGCACTGGTTGCTGCGCCGGGAGCGCCCGGCCGCGGCCTGAACCGGGAATTCCGCCCCTTCCGCTCCGCCCGGCACCGCGGTCACAGTGGGCCCGGGTGATCCCGCCGCGGCGGGTGGTCCCACGAGTGGTCTCGCGACCAGCGGTCCAGCCCGCACTCCGGTGCGGCCCCCGCGAGGTGGGTGAGCGCGTATGGGCACGGTGAACTTCGGAACCGGCGGGCGACCGCCGCGTCCTTCCGCAGGTGGTCCCGAGTGGTGGCCCGCGGCGGCGGTCGAGCCGGGAGGACCGGGCCGGTCGGCGCCGGAGTCGTACCGGCCGGACTGGGTCCTCGCGGCTCCCGTCACCGCGGCGGTGACCCGGACCGTCCCGGCCGGGGCGGATCCGGCCGATCTCGCCGGGTACTGCTTGATGCTGGGCGACGACGCGCTGCTGCTGGCGCACCGCCTGTCCGGCTGGGGGGTGCGCGGGCCGGACCTGGAGGAGGGCGCCGCGCTGGCCGCGATCACGGCGGACCTGCTCGGCCAGGCGCGGGCGCTGCTGGAGCGGGCCGCGGAGCTGGAGGGCGCGGGCCGGGACGCGGACCTGCTGGCCTACCACCGCGACAGCGGGGACTTCCGCAACGTGCGGCTCGCCGAGATCGATTGCGGGCCGGGGCCCGGTGGTGACTTCGCGACCAGCACGGCCCGGTTGCTGCTGTTCGCGGCCTGGCGGCACGCGGTGTTCGCCCGGCTCGCCGCGACCCGCGATCCGGTGCTCTCGGCGATCGCGGCGCGCACCTGGCGGGTGCTGCTGCGGCACCGCGAGCACGCCGAGCAGTGGATGATCCGGCTCGGGGACCGCGCTCCCGAGTCGCGGCTGCGGATGCAGGAGGCGTTGCACCGGGTGTGGCCGCTGTCGGGGGAGCTGTTCGCGGTGCACCCGGTGGAGCGCAGGCTCGCCGAGGCCGGGTGCGCGGTGCGTCCGGACGCGGTGCGCGGTGAGGTCGCCGCGGCGTTGGACGAGGCGGCGTCGGTCGCCCGGCTGGAGCTGCCGCCCCTCGGCGAAGCACCGCCGGAGGGCACCGGTGGGCGGTGGGGCGCGCACACCGAGTCGATGCCGTTCGTCGTCGCCGACATGCAGTACCTGGTGCGCGCCGACCCGGTCGAGCCGTGATCGTTCCGTTTCCGCGGTTGAGTACTTTCCCCGAGGCCCCGCGCCGACCCGGCGGGCAAGGTGGGTGTGATGCCGGGACGAACCCGGTGGGTCCGCCGGATCGCCTTGGGGGCGAGCGCTGGTCCGACGGGAACCGAGCGGAAGGCGCGGCTGGAGATGAACGGTTTCTGGTGGGCAGTGCTGGCGGGAACGGTCGCGGGATCCCTGGGCGCCGCGGTCACCCTGCTGGCGTGGGCCGGGCCGTGGACGCGACGTGCTCGCCCCGAGGTGCCGGAGCCCGCACCGGCGGCTCCGCAGGAGCGGACGGCGCCGCCGCGGGGGTTCGGCGAACCGGGCCACGTGGACGGCTGGGTGCGCGACCTGCACCGCTGCGAGCAGGCGGTGGCGCGCGCCCGGCGCGCGGTGGAGTCGGTGTCCTCGGCGCGGGCGCGGGAGGCGCTGCTGGTGGTGGTCCGCCGGATGGACGCGGAGCTGCCGAGCGTGCAGGCGCTCGTCGAGGTGGGCCGCGGCTCGGACCTGGATCCGAGGTCGGCGGACCGGCGGGACCAGGAGGTGCTGCGGCGGGTGCGGGACCAGGTCGCCGAGGCCGCCGCGCGCTTCGCATCGATCACCGAGGACGTGCTGCACGTGGTGGTCGACCTGGTCGCGGCGCCGGATCTGCCGCGGGTGCACCACGAGGTGGCGGTCCTGCGCGACCGGTTCCCGCTGCTGCACCCGATGTCCGAGGTGTTCGCCCGCGAGGACGCCCCGCCGCCCGCGCTCGCCGCTCCCTGACAGCGCGACCCGCGCCGCGGGTGACCGCGCCCGGCCGGTCACGGCGTCGCTCGGCGCCACCAGTCGAGGACGTCCCCGGCGACGGCGGGTCCGGCCACGAGCAGCCCGCCGACGGGCAGCGTCGCCGGGCGCCCACCGCGGTCCAGCACCGCGGCCCCCGATTCGACGGCCAGCGCCAGCGCACCCGCGACGTCCCACTCCTCGTACGAGTCCAGCACGGCCGCGATGGCGTGCCCCAGCGCGACCTGCGCGATCGCCAGCGCCGGTGATCCCAGCAGCCGCACGCCCACCTGCGCCCGGGCCGCGTTGCTGATGAACCGGTCCATGCCGGGCCACGGGCCGCTGCGGGTCAGCTCGGTGCAGACGATTCCGGCGCGGGTCTCGGCCTGGTCGGCGAGCCGCACCGGCACCCCGTTGGCGCGCATCCCGCGGTCCCGGGCCGCCGCGTAGATCTGGGACCGGTACGGGTCGGCGACGACGCCGACCAGCGGCCCGCGTTCGTCGAGCATCGCGAGGCTGTAGGCGCACCACGGCAGCCCGGCCACGTAGTTCGCGGTGCCGTCCACCGGGTCCACCGACCAGCGGAACCGGGACGAACCGGAGCGGGCGGTGAGCTGGTCGGCGACGGAGGTGGACCAGCCGGGAGCGGAGTCGAACTCCTCGCCGAACACCGGCACTCCCGGGAACTCGTCGCCGAGCACCCGCCGGGTGTGCCGTTCCAGGGTGCGCCCGGTGTCGGTCACCCAGTCGAAGGGCGATTCGGTGGCCGCCGGGCGGGCCCCGCGTCCCGCGGTGGCGGTGATGACGTCGGCGGCGTCGTTCGCGAGCCGCCCGGCCACTTCCAGCGCGCGGGAGACCAAGCCGGGTTCGATGTGGTGCGAGGGCTCCGAGGGAAGGACCGTCATGCCGCTCCAGGGTCGACACCCGCGGTGTATGCGGGGCTGCGCCCAGGTGGACACCAGACGAGCGGCGGTCGTCCGGGCGGGGTCGGGCGGCGCCGCACGGGGCAGTTGGGGTGCTCTTCGGCGGCTGTTCCGGGATGCGTCACGTGGGGGTCGTCTGGGCGCCGGAGCGGGGCGGGACGGTGTCGCTCGTGCGGATCGCCATCGTGTCGGAGAGTTTCCTGCCGCAGGTCAACGGGGTCACGAACTCGGTGCTGCGGGTGCTGGAGCACCTGCGCCGCCGCGGTGACCAGGCACTCGTGATCGCCCCGGGCGCGGGTCCCGACGAGCACGAGGGCACGCCGGTGGTGCGGCTGCCCGCCGTGGACATCCCGGTGGTGTCCTCGCTGCCGATCGGGTTCCCCACCCGCCGGTTGCTGCAGGGCTTGGCGGACTTCGGGCCGGACGTGGTGCACCTGGCCTCGCCGTTCGTGGTGGGGGCGCGGGGGCTGGCGGCGGCGCGGAAGCTGGGCGTGCCGACGGTCGCGGTGTACCAGACGGACGTGGCCGGGTTCGCGGAGTCGTACGGGCTGGGGTTGACCGCGCGCGCCGCGTGGCGCTGGACGCGGCGGCTGCACAGCGCCGCCGACCGCACGCTGGCCCCGTCCACCTGGGCGGCGGAAGCGCTGCGCGAGCACGGCATCCCGCGGGTGCACCGCTGGGGCCGCGGGGTGGACACGGCCCGGTTCCACCCGGGGAAGCGGGACGAGCGGCTGCGCGCCGAGCTCGCCCCGGGCGGGGAGCTGCTGATCGGGTACGTCGGCAGGCTCGCCCCGGAGAAGCACGTGGAGCGCCTCGCGGCGCTGGACGGCGTGCCCGGGGTGCGGGTGGTGGTGGTCGGCGACGGCCCGCAGCGGGAGCAGCTGGCCGCGCAGCTGCCGGGCGCCGCGTTCCTCGGCCTGCGCACCGGCGAGGAGCTCGCCCGGATCTACGCGAGCCTGGACGTGTTCGTGCACACCGGCCCGTACGAGACGTTCTGCCAGTCCGTGCAGGAGGCGATGGCCAGCGGGGTCCCCGCGCTCGCCCCGGACGCGGGCGGCCCGCGGGACCTGGTGCTGCCGGGCCGCACCGGCCACCTGCTGCCGCCGCACGACGCGGACGCGCACGCCCGGCGGCTGCGCGCGGCGGTGGCGGAGCTGCGGGACCCGGCGCTGCGGGCGAGGTTCGGCGCGGCCGCCCGCGACTCGGTGGCCCAGCGCACCTGGCCCGCCCTGTGCGAGCAGTTGATCGGCCACTACGCGGAGGTCATCGGCCGCCCGCAGGACGACCGGCTGGCCGCCTGAGCGCCCGCTGCACGTAAGCTGCCGACGTGTCTCGCGCCGGTTTGGACAAGGATCCGCACGCGGTCGCCGCGATGTTCGACGGCGTCGCGAAGCGCTACGACCTGACGAACACCGTGATGTCGTTCGGGCAGGACCGGCGCTGGCGGCAGATCACCCGGCAGGCGCTGGACCCGCGGCCGCACGAGCGCATCCTGGACCTGGCCGCGGGCAGCGGCGTGTCCACCGCGGAGCTGGCGAAGTCCGGCGCGTGGTGCGTGGCCGCGGACTTCTCGCTGGGCATGCTGTCGGTGGGCCGGGACCGCGGGCTCCCGATGGTGGCGGCCGACGCGCTGCGGCTGCCGTTCGCGGACGCCTCCTTCGACGCGGCGACGATCTCGTTCGGGCTGCGCAACGTGGTGGACACGGTGGCGGGCCTGCGCGAGATGGCGCGGGTGGTGCGCCCCGGCGGGCGGCTCGTGGTGTGCGAGTTCTCCACCCCCACCTGGGAGCCGTTCCGCACCGTCTACATGAACTACGTGATGCGCGCGCTGCCGCCGATCGCCCGCGCGGTGTCCTCGAACCCGGACGCGTACGTGTACCTGGCGGAGTCGATCCGCTCCTGGCCGGACCAGCGGGCGCTGGCCGCGAAGATCGGCGAGGCCGGCTGGTCGAAGGTGGCGTGGCGCGACCTGATGGGCGGCGCCGTCGCCGTGCACCGCGCTTTCAAGGCCTGAGTCCGGCGCTCCCTTCGAGCTGCGCTCGGGTGGCGGAACCTCAGCTGGCCCCTCGCTGCGGGATCGATTTCACCGGTGGCTCCGCCACAGGAGAAATCGTTGTCCTCGCGAGGAAGCAGCTGAGAACCCGCGGGTGGCCCGGTTGCTCTGGTGGTCGGCAGCTCATCGGCTTCGCCGCTGACAGGCAACGGCCAAGACCCGCTGGGCGGGTAGTGGGCCTTCGCGTGTTCTGAACCTCCGGAGCGCGCATCCTCCGCGTTCGGTGCGTTGCCCGGGAGCCGCGTCCTGGCCCGTCGTGCTGCGAGCACCCGACCGCCGCCGTCCATCGCGCCCGCCCCCTGCGCCTGCGGGCGCCGCTGAGGCCCGGGCGTGGAACCGTTCCGCACCCGGTGATCCTGGCGGCGCTGCGGCGTGCGGGTGGCCCGGTGCCCTCCGGCGCCCCGGAGATACGCCTCACCTGCGAGGACGGTCACCCGAGCGGCCTATCTCGCGGGGTCGATCGAGTGCTTCCGCAGGCCTAGACTCGGCGGAGATAGTGAACTCGTTCACAAGCGGGCGGGTTCACCGGGTCACGGCGGAACCGCTCGGGTGCGCGGCACCGGAGCGGGTGCCGGGTGCGGTCCGCGTGCCTGGCGCCGTGGCTCGACACCGCAACTGCACGGCTATCAAGGAGTGTCATGACCAGCGCCACCCCCCGACGCCGACCGAACGACGACGCCGACGTGATCGTCGTCGGTGCCGGGCCGGCCGGTTCGACGGCGGCGACGTACCTGGCTCGCGCGGGCCTCGACGTGCTGCTGCTGGAGAAGAGCGTCTTCCCCAGGGAGAAGGTGTGCGGCGACGGCATCACGCCGCGCGGCGTCAAGCAGCTGATCGACCTCGGCATCGACACCCGGGAGGAGGCCGGCTGGCTGCACAACCGGGGTCTGCGCGTGGTCGGCGGCGGCGTGAACATCGAGCTGGACTGGCCGGAGCTCGCCGACTTCCCGCCCTACGGCGTGGTCCGTCCGCGCAACGACTTCGACGACCTGCTCGCCCGCGGGGCGGAACGCGCGGGCGCCCGGATGGTGCAGCAGACCACGGTGACCGGAGCCGTCCGGAATGAGCGGACCGGCCGCATCGACGGGGTCGCCGCGAAGACCGGCCCGGACCGCCAGCCGGTGACCTACCGGGCGCCGCTGGTGCTCGGGTGCGACGGCGTGTCGGCCCGCCTGGCGTTGTCGATGGGCATCGAGAAGCGCGAGGACCGCCCGATGGGCGTGGCGGTGCGCCGCTACTACGACAGCCCGCGCAGCAAGGACGACTTCCTGGAGTCGCACCTGGAGCTGTGGGACCGGTCGACGCCCGCCGAGCCGAAGCTGATGCCGGGCTACGGCTGGATCTTCGGCATGGGCGACGGGACGGTGAACGTGGGGCTGGGCGTGCTGTCGACGTCGAAGTCCTACGGCAAGACCGACTACCGCCAGCTGTTGCGCTCCTGGCTGGACGGGACCCCGGAGGAGTGGGGTTTCCGGGAGGAGAACGCCACCGGCAAGATCGGCGGCGCCGCGCTGCCGATGGGCTTCAACCGCACGCCGCACTACCGGGACGGGCTGCTGCTCGTCGGGGACGCCGGCGGCATGGTCAACCCGTTCAACGGCGAGGGCATCGCGTACGCCATGGAATCCGCCCGGTTGGCGGCGGAGTGCGTGGTCCACGCGTACGCACGACCGGCGGGCCCTTCGCGGGAGCACGCGCTGCTCCGGTACCCGGGTGCGGTGTCCGACGCGATGGGCGGCTACTTCCGGCTCGGGAACATCTTCAGCAAGTTGATTGGCAATCCGACGGTGATGCGGATGGCCACCAAGCACGGGTTGCCGCGGCCGTTGCTGATGCGTTTCGTGTTGAAGCTGCTGGCAAATCTGTACGACGTGCGCGATGGGGACACGATGGACCGTGTGATCAGCGCCACTACTCGGCTCACCCCTAGCGCCTGACTGCTGGAGTCTGGTCAGATGGTCACGTGATTGTGTGAGAAGTCATAAAGTTAGGTTCGCCTCACTGCGGAGCGGTTACGTCCGACCGCATAGAGTGCGCACCTGACGCCGCAGACGTGACGTTCGTCTCGGCGGGGGCAGCGAAGGAGGGCGGTGCCATGGGCGAGGCAGGCGCTTCGGGCGTGCTGGACCCGTACATCCCGCTGGTGCTGATGTTCGCGCTGGCGCTGGGATTCGCGGTGTTCTCGGTGAGCATCGCGCCACTGGTCGGCCCCCGCCGCTACAACAGGGCGAAGCTCGATGCCTACGAGTGCGGGATCGAGCCTTCCCCGCAGCCGGTGATGGGCGGCGGCCGGATGCCGGTCGCCTACTACCTCACGGCGATGCTGTTCATCCTCTTCGACATCGAAATGGTCTTCCTCTACCCGTTCGCGGTCTCCGCGGACTCCCTCGGGCTGTTCGGCGTGGCCGAGGTCGTGCTGTTCATCGCGACCGTCGGATTCGCCTACGTCTACGTGTGGCGGCGCGGAGGCCTCGACTGGAACTAGGCGCCCGGGCCCGGGCGGGCCTGAGCGAGCACTGACCGTTCTCAATGGCGACAGCGGAAGGAGTGCCGAGATGGGCCTCGAAGAGCAGCTGCCCAACGGCATCCTGTTGGCCAACGTGGAGAAGCTCGTCAACTGGACCCGGAAGACCTCGATGTGGCCGGCGACCTTCGGGTTGGCCTGCTGCGCGATCGAGATGATGACGGTCGGCGGTTCCCGCTACGACATCGCCCGGTTCGGCATGGAGCGCTTCTCCGCCACCCCGCGGCAGGCCGATCTGATGATCGTCGCCGGTCGGGTGACCAACAAGATGGCCCCGGTCCTGCGGCAGATCTACGACCAGATGCCGGAGCCGCGCTGGGTGCTGGCGATGGGCGTGTGCGCTTCCACCGGGGGCATGTTCAACAACTACGCCGTGGTGCAGGGCGTGGACCACGTGGTGCCGGTGGACATGTACCTGCCGGGTTGTCCGCCGCGGCCGGAGATGCTGCTCGACGCGATCCTCAAGCTGCACGCCAAGATCATGGACGAGCCGATCAACGCCAAGCGCGCCGCGCTGCGCGCCGAGACCGGGGCTCGCACCGAACTCATCGCCTCCTCCGAGCGCTACGCGCCGAAGAACCGCTCGCAGCGCAAGCGCGCTGAGCGGCAGCAGCTGGCGCAGCGCCAGGAGATGGGCGCGGAAGGCCCGCTCGCCGTCGAGACCGACGCGCAGCGGGAGCAGACGCAGCGGCAACTCGGCGCGGGCAGGTGAGCGGCATGACCGACTCGAAGCGGACCACCCCGGACCCCGGCGAGAAGGGTTCCAGCGCGGACCGGCCCGGCGAGGGCCTCGAACCGGTGCGTTCCGGTTCGGGCGCGATCGCCGAGCCGCGGGAACCGATCGTCGCGGGACGCGAGCGGCAGGGCATGTTCGGCGTGCGCGGCAGCGGCGACACCTCCGGCTACGGCGGGCTGCGGCTGCCCGCGCACCTGCCCGCCCCGGCCGAGCGGCCGTTCGGCGGTTGGTTCGACGAGGTGGCGGACGCGCTGCTGGATTCGCTGCGCGGCAAGGGGATCGACTCGGCGGTGCAGCAGGTGACCGTGGACCGCGGGGAGATCACCTTCTACGTGGACCGCGAGCACCTGGTGGCCACCTGCTCCTCGCTGCGCGACGACCCGGCGCTGCGCTTCGAGCTGTGCAGCTCGGTGTCCGGCGTGGACTACGGGCCGGAGGTGCCGCAGCGGCTGCACTCGGTCTACCACCTGACCTCGATGACCTACCGCCGCCGCATCCGGCTGGAGGTGGCCGTCGACGTCGACGACCCGCACCTGCCGTCGGTCGTGTCCGTGTACCCGACGGCGGACTTCCAGGAGCGCGAGGCCTGGGACATGTTCGGCCTGGTCTACGACGGGCACCCCGCGCTCACCCGGATCTTGATGCCGGACGACTGGGACGGGCACCCGCAGCGCAAGGACTACCCGCTCGGCGGCATCCCCGTCGAGTACAAGGGCGCCGAGATACCGCCGCCCGACCAGCGGCGGGCCTACTCATGAGGTTCCGCGGACCGCACGGCCACGGCAGGCAGCACGCGGAGAGGTGCTGAACATGACCACCGAACCACTGACCGATCCCACCACGGACCCCGGCAGGCACGCGGCGTCGCGCGAGACGACGGAAGGCCGCGTCTACACCGTCACCGGCGGCGACTGGGACGAGTTCATCGACGAGGCGGCGGATTCCGAGCGCGTCGTCATCAACCTCGGCCCGCAGCACCCGTCCACGCACGGGGTGCTGCGGCTGGTGCTGGAACTCGAAGGCGAGACCGTCACCCAGGCCCGCTCGGTGATCGGCTACCTGCACACCGGGATCGAGAAGAACACCGAGTACCGCACCTGGACCCAGGGCGTCACCTTCGTCACGCGGATGGACTACCTGGCGCCGCTGTACAACGAGGCGGCGTACTGCCTGGGCGTGGAGAAGCTGCTCGGGGTCGAGGCGCCGACGCGGGCGCAGACCTTCCGGATCATGCTGATGGAGCTGAACCGGATCTCCTCGCACCTGGTGTTCATGGCGACCGGCGCGATGGAGCTGGGCTCCACCACCGGCATGACCTTCGGGTTCCGCGATCGCGAGGAAGTGCTGCACCTGCTGGAGTTCCTCACCGGGCTGCGGATGAACCACGCGTTCATCCGGCCGGGCGGGGTGGCCCAGGACCTCCCGGAGAACTACCGGGAGAAGGTGCTGGAGTTCATCAAGGTCATGGACAAGCGGCTGCCGGACTACGCGAAGCTGTTCTCCGGCCAGCCGATCTGGAAGCAGCGGCTCAAGGACGTCGGGTACCTGCCGCTGGACGGCTGCCTGCAGCTGGGCGTGACCGGGCCGCTGCTGCGCTCGGCGGGCATCGCCTGGGACCTGCGCAAGATCGAGCCGTACTGCGGTTACGAGAACTTCGAGTTCGAGGTGCCGACGAGCACCGACGCGGACTGCTTCGCCCGGTTCCTGCTGCGGCTGGAGGAGATCCACCAGTCGCTGAAGATCATCCGGCAGTGCCTGGACGCCTTCGAGCCCGGCCCGGTGATGGTGGACGACCCGAAGATCGCGTGGCCGGCGAAGCTGAGCATCGGGCCGGACGGCATGGGCAACTCCCTGGAGCACGTCCGCAAGATCATGGGCCAGTCGATGGAATCGCTGATCCACCACTTCAAGCTGGTCACCGAGGGCTTCGACGTGCCCCCGGGGCAGGTGTACTCGCCGGTGGAGTCGCCGCGCGGCGAGCTGGGTTACCACTTGGTCTCCGACGGCGGCACCCGGCCGATGCGGGTGCACGTGCGGGAACCGAGCTTCGTGAACCTCCAGGCGTTCCCGGCGATGGCCGAGGGCGGCCTGGTCGCGGACGTGATCGCGGCAGTGGCCTCGATCGACCCGGTGATGGGCGGGGTGGACCGATGACCGAGCAGTTCGATTTCACCACCACCGAGCACGTGCTGAGCCCGCCGGGCGCGCCGGTGTTCGGCGAGGACGTGCGCGCCGACGCGAAGCGCATCGTCGAGCGCTACCCGGAGGCGCGGTCGGCGCTGCTGCCGATGCTGCACCTCGTGCAGTCCGAGCAGGGCCACGTCAGCACCGAGGGCATCGAGTTCTGCGCCGAGCAGCTGGCGCTGTCCGCCGCCGAGGTCAGCGCGGTCGCCACCTTCTACACGATGTACAAGCGCAAGCCGTGCGGCGAGCACCTGGTCAGCGTGTGCACCAACACGCTGTGCGCCGCCCTGGGCGGCGACGCCATCTACGCGAAGGTGTCCGAGCACCTCGGCGTCGGCCACGACGAGACCTCCGGCACGCCGGGCGAACCGGGCTCGCTGACGCTGGAGCACGCCGAATGCCTCGCGGCCTGCGACCACGCCCCGGTGCTGCAGGTCGACTACGAGTACTACGACAAGCAGAGCCCGGAAGCGGCGCTGGAACTGGTGAAGTCCTTGCAGCGCGGGGAGAAGCCGGACCCGACGCGCGGCGCACCGCTCACCGACTTCCGCCGCACCGAGCGCCAGCTCGCCGGGTTCTTCGACCGGCCCGGCGCCCGGCTGGAGGACACCGTGGACGGCCCCTCGGCCGCCCCCGAGACGGTCCGCGGCGCGCACCTGGCGCAGCAGCGCGGCTGGACCGCGCCGCCGATGCCGGACGACGCGCAGATCCCGCCGCTGCCGGAGAAGGAGTGAGTGGACATGACCGACGCGAACTCCCCCAAGCCCGACGACCTCACCCCGGTGCTGACCAAGCGGTGGTTGTCGCCGACCTCCTGGAGCCTCCGCACCTACGAGCAGCTGGAGGGCTACACCGCGCTGCGCAAGGCGTTGCGCGCCACGCCCGACGAGCTGGTCGAACTGGTGAAGGCCGCGGGCCTGCGCGGCCGTGGCGGCGCCGGGTTCCCGGCGGGCGTGAAGTGGAGCTTCATGCCGAAGGAACCGGTGAAGCCGCACTACCTCGTGGTCAACGCCGACGAGGGCGAACCGGGCACCTGCAAGGACATCCCGCTGATGATGGCCGACCCGCACTCGCTGGTGGAGGGCGTGATCATCGCCTGCTACGCGATGCGCTCGCACTTCTCGGCGATCTACGTGCGCGGTGAGGCGCTGCACTGCATCCGCCGGTTGAACAACGCCGTGCAGGAGGCCTACGCCGCGGGCTACCTGGGCAAGGACATCCTCGGCTCCGGTTTCGACTGCGACATCGTGGTGCACGCCGGGGCCGGCGCCTACATCTGCGGCGAGGAGACGGCGCTGCTCGATTCGCTGGAGGGCAAGCGCGGGCAGCCGCGGCTGAAACCGCCGTTCCCCGCCGCCGCCGGGCTCTACGCGTGCCCGACCACGGTGAACAACGTGGAGACCATCGCCTCGGTGCCGTTCATCGTCAACGGCGGCTCCGACTGGTTCCGCAGCATGGGACGGGAGAAGTCGCCCGGCCCGAAGATCTACTCGCTGTCCGGGCACGTCGAGAACCCCGGCCAGTACGAGGCCCCGCTGGGCACCACGCTGCGGCAGCTGCTGGAGCTGGCGGGCGGCATGAAGGACGGGGTCCCGCTCAAGTTCTGGACCCCTGGCGGCTCGTCCACCCCGCTGTTCACCGCCGAGCACCTGGACGTGCCGCTGGACTTCGAGGGCGCCGCCGAAGCGGGCTCGATGCTGGGCACCACGGCGCTGATGGTGTTCAACGAGACCGTGTCCGTGCCGTGGGCGGTGATGAAGTGGACGCAGTTCTACGAGCACGAGTCCTGCGGCAAGTGCACCCCCTGCCGGGAGGGCACCTTCTGGCTCGCCCAGGTCCTGGAGCGCATGGTCGAGGGGCACGGCACCGAAGAGGACATCGACACCCTGCTCGACGTCTGCGACAACATCTTCGGCCGCTCCTTCTGCGCCCTCGGTGACGGTGCGGTCAGCCCGATCACCAGCGGCATCAAGTACTTCCGCGAGGAATTCCTCGCGCTGTGTCAGCAGAACCGGCCCGGCGCGGAGCCGGGCGAGCCCGCACTGGCAGGAGCGGCCCGATGACGGTGGCATCCGAGCGTGAGACCAAGCCGGTCCCCGAGGGGCACGTCCGGCTGACGATCGACGGCGTCGAAGTCGACGCCCCCAAGGGCGAGCTGCTGATCCGCACCGCGGAGCGGATGGGCATCGTCATCCCCCGGTTCTGCGACCACCCGCTGCTCGACCCGGCGGGCGCGTGCAGGCAGTGCCTGGTGGAAGTGGAGATGAACGGCCGGGCGATGCCCAAGCCGCAGGCCTCCTGCACGATGACCGTCGCCGACGGCATGGTGGTGAAGACGCAGCAGACCTCGCCGGTCGCCGACAAGGCGCAGCAGGGCGTGATGGAACTGCTGCTGATCAACCACCCGCTGGACTGCCCGATCTGCGACAAGGGCGGCGAGTGCCCGCTGCAGAACCAGGCGCTCAAGCACGGCCGCGCCGAATCCCGGTTCCACGACACCAAGCGGACCTTCGTCAAGCCGGTGCCGATCTCCACCCAGGTGCTGCTGGACCGGGAGCGCTGCGTGCTGTGCCAGCGCTGCACCCGGTTCTCCAAGCAGATCGCGGGCGACCCGTTCATCGAACTGCTGGAGCGCGGGGCGGTGCAGCAGATCGGCATCGCCGAGCAGCAGCCGTTCCAGTCGTACTTCTCCGGCAACACCATCCAGATCTGCCCGGTGGGCGCGCTGACCAGCGCCGCCTACCGGTTCCGCTCCCGGCCGTTCGACCTGGTGTCCACGCCGGCCGTGTGCGAGCACTGCTCGTCGGGCTGCGCGACGCGCACCGACTGGCGGCGCGGCAAGGTGATGCGGCGGCTCGCCGGGGACGACCCGGAGGTCAACGAGGAGTGGCTCTGCGACAAGGGCCGGTTCGCGTTCCGCTACGCCACCGCCGCGGACCGCTTCCTGCGGCCGATGGTGCGCGAGGGCGGTGAGCTGCGGACCGCGTCCTGGACGGAGGCGCTGCGCGTCGCCGCCGACGGGCTGCTGCGGGCGCGCGACGACCGCGGCGTCGGGGTGCTGCCCGGCGGCCGGTTGACCGAGGAGGACGCCTACGCCTACGCGAAGTTCGCGCGGATCGCGTTGCGCACCAACGACGTCGACGCTCGCGCCAGGGCGCACTCGGACGAGGAGCTCGCGTTCCTGGAGTCCGCCGTCGTCGGCACCGGGCCCGGTGCGGGCGCGGTGACCTTCGCCGACCTGGAGGCCGCGCCCGCCGTGCTGTGCGTCGCCTTCGAACCGGAGGAGGAGTCGCCGAGCGTGTTCCTGCGGCTGCGCAAGGCGGCCCGCAAGGGGAGCACGAAGGTCTTCCACCTCGGGCAGTGGAACTCGCCGGGCGTGGAGAAGACGACGCGGATCATGAGCGGTGGCGGTCCGGTGCGCACCGGCGCGCTGCTGCCGTGCCCGCCCGGCGGGGAGGCCGCCGCGCTGGCCGAGCTCCCGTCCGAAGTGGACGAAGCGCTGCGGGCCGGGGGAGCGGTGCTCGTCGTCGGCGAGCGGGCCGCGCAGATCCCCGGACTGCTCTCCGAGGTCACCCGCACCGCGGCCCGCACCGGCGCGCGGGTCGCGTGGATCCCGCGCCGCGCGGGCGAACGCGGCGCCGTCGAAGCCGGTGCGCTGCCCACGCTGCTGCCCGGCGGCCGCGCCGTCGGCGACCTCACCGCCTGCGCCGAGGTCGCCCAGACCTGGGGCGTGGACGCCGACAGCCTGCCCGGCGCGCCCGGGCGGGACACCGACGGCATCCTGCGCGCCGCCGCGCGCGGCGACCTCGCCGGACTGCTCGTCGGCGGCGTCGACCCGGACGACCTGCCCGACCCGGAACTGGCTCGGCAGGCCTTGGACCGCGCCGACTTCGTGGTGAGCCTCGAACTGCGTCCCAGCGCAGTCACCGAACGCGCCGACGTGGTGCTGCCCATCGCGCCGAGCTCGGAGAAGTCCGGCACCTACCTGAACTGGGAGGGCCGCCGCCGCGAATTCCGCATCACCATCGAAGGAACCGGCGCGCTGCCGGACTGCCGGGTGCTGGACACCCTCGCGGTCGAGATGGACGCCGACCTGTTCACCCAGAGCCCCGCCGCGGTCCGCGCCGAACTGGACCGGCTCGGCACCGGCGGGCGCGCCCGGCCACCCGCCCCGGACGAGCAGGTGCGGCCCGTCGCGCCACCCGGGCCGGGCCGCGTGCTGCTGGCCACCTGGCGGCGGCTGCTGGACGACGGCTCGCTGCAGGACGACGAACCGAACCTCGCGGGCACCCGGCGGGACACCGTGGCGATGCTGTCCCCGGCCACCGCGCGGCGGCTCGGGCTGTTGGAGCGCCAGCAGGTCGAAGTCCGCGGCGACCGCGGGTCGATCACGCTCGAAGCGCGGTTCACCGACATGCCCGACGACGTGGTGTGGCTGCCGATGGACTCCGGACCGTCGAAGGTGAACCGGCTGCTGGGCGTCGGGCACGGCGCGCCCGTCGCGCTCGCCCCCGCCGGGCCGCTCGCGAACGGGCACGGCGGCAACGGGCACGGGACCAACGGGCACGGTGCGAACGGCCACGGCGGCACCGGGCTCGGCTTCGGCGGCCCGGAGAGGAGCCGGTCATGACGCGCACCGCCGAACTGCTCGCCGACGACCCGATCTGGCTGATCCTGATCAAGGTCGTGGCGATCTTCGCCTTCCTGGTGCTGATGACGCTGCTGACGATCTGGGCCGAGCGCCGCGTCATCGGCCGCATGCAGCACCGTCCCGGACCGAACCGCGCCGGACCGTTCGGCATCCTGCAATCCCTGGCCGACGGGCTGAAGCTCGCGTTCAAGGAGGACATCCGGCCGGTGCTGGCCGACAAGTGGGTGTACTTCCTCGCCCCGGTGATCTCCGCGACGCCCGCGCTGGTGTCGTTCTCGGTGATCCCGATCGGCCCGGAGGTCACGATCTTCGGCGAGCGCACCGCGCTGCAGCTGGTGGAACTGCCGGTGGGGCTGCTCGTGGTGCTGGCCAGCGCCTCCATCGGCGTCTACGGCATCGTGCTCGCCGGCTGGTCCTCCGGATCGCCGTACCCGCTGCTGGGCTCGCTGCGCTCCGCCGCGCAGGTCATCTCCTACGAGATCGCGATGGGCCTCTCGTTCGTCGCCGTGATCATGTACGCGGGCACGCTGTCCACCGCGGGCATCGTCGAAGCGCAGACCAGCGGCTGGTTCGCACTCGTGCTGCCGTTCAGCTTCCTGGTCTACGTGGTGGCGATGGTCGGCGAGACCAACCGCGCCCCGTTCGACCTGCCGGAAGCCGAATCCGAACTGGTCGGCGGCTTCCACACCGAGTACTCCTCGCTGAAGTTCGCGCTGTTCTTCCTCGCCGAGTACATCAACATGGTCACCGTCTCCGCCCTCGCCACCACGCTGTTCCTCGGCGGCTGGCACGCGCCGTGGCCGCTGAGCCTGATCGGCGGCGGGGTGCTCAACACCGGCTGGTGGCCGGTGCTGTGGTTCCTCGGGAAGACGCTGGCGTTCCTGTTCGTGTTCGTGTGGCTGCGCGCCACGCTGCCGCGGCTGCGCTACGACCAGTTCATGAACCTCGGCTGGAAGGTCCTCGTCCCGCTGAGCCTGGTGTGGATCGTGGTGGTCACCGTGATCCGCGCGGTCCGCAACGAGCAGGGCGTCGACTCGACGACGTTCCTGGTCGTCGGCGGCGTGGTGCTGGTGGTGCTCATCGCCGCGGCCTTCCTCGTCCCGGACCGCAAGCGGCCCGAACCGGAAGAACCGGAAGCGCCCATGGCGGGCAGCGGGTTCCCCGTCCCGCCGCTGGACCTGCAAGTGCCCCCGACCCCACCGCGGCGCACCCCGGTGCCGCCGTCCGGGGCCGACGACGCCTCGAAGGAGGGAGCGGGCCGTGTTTGATCCGCTGAAAGGTTTCGGCGTCACCTTCTCGACGATGTTCAAGAAGGTCGTCACCGAGGAGTACCCCGAAGTCAAGAAGGTCACCGCACCCCGGTTCCACGGTCGCCACCAGCTCAACCGGCACCCGGACGGGCTGGAGAAGTGCGTGGGCTGCGAGCTGTGCGCCTGGGCCTGCCCCGCGGATGCGATCTTCGTCGAGGGCGGGGACAACACCGAGGACGAGCGCTACTCGCCGGGGGAGCGCTACGGGGCCGACTACCAGATCAACTACCTGCGCTGCATCGGCTGCGGCCTGTGCATCGAGGCGTGCCCGACCCGCTCGCTGACCATGACGAACGAGTACGAGACCGCCGACGACGACCGGCAGCACCTCATCTACACCAAGGAGGACCTGCTGGCCCCGCTGCTGCCCGGCATGGAGCAGCCGCCGCACCCGATGCGGCTCGGCGAGGACGAGCAGGACTACTACGTGCGCGGGCCCGAGCTCGCGCGGCGCAGCGGCGTGCCCGAAGGCGAAACCGTGGAGACCGGGCACGAGGAGGCGCGGCGGTGATGCTCACGGCAACTGCGGTGCTCGCCCAGCAGCAGGCCGCGGACGTGGTCGGCGCGGGCGAGGCCGCGGCGTTCTGGATCCTCGGGCCGCTGGCCCTGGTCGGGGCGCTGGGCATGGTGTTCTCGCGCGGCGCGGTGCACTCCGCGCTGTTCCTGGTGCTGACCATGCTGAGCCTCGGCGTGCTGTACATGGCGCAGAGCGCGCCCTTCCTCGGCTTCACCCAGATCATCGTCTACACCGGCGCGATCATGATGCTGTTCCTGTTCGTGCTGATGATGGTGGGCCGCGACTCCTCGGACTCGGTGGTGGAGGTGCTGCGCGGGCAGCGGCTGTGGGCCGCCGTCGCCGGGGTCGCGTTCGCGCTGCTGCTGGTGACCGGGCTGGCCAGGGCGCTCACCGACGTGCCGGTCGCCGCACCGCTGGACCCGTGGTCCGCGCGCGGCGGCGGTGCGGGCGGGCTCGGCGCGCTGATCTTCACCGACTACCTGTTCCCGTTCGAGCTGACCTCGGCGCTGCTGATCACCGCCGCGCTGGGCGCGATGGTGCTCGCCTACGGCGGCAAGGGACGCGCCGCGCGGATCAGCCAGCGGGAACGCGTCGAAGCGCGGCTGCGCGGCGACCGGTCCTCGCCGTTGCCCGGCCCCGGCGTGTACGCCACCGCGAACTCGGTGGCGACCCCGGCGCTGCTGCCGGACGGCTCGGTGGCGCCCGAGTCGCTGTCCGAGATCCTCGACAACCTGCCGGTCGAACGGCTCACCGCCGAACGCGACGCCATCGCGGGCAAGGACGGCGGAGCCGATCCGCACGCGCTCACCGATCGGCCCCGCGACCCCGGGGAACCGGCACCGGACCTCGACGCGCCGGAGCCCGGGACCCCGGACGACCGCGGCGAGGACGGCAGCAACGGCCGCTCCGGCTCCGGCCACGCGTCCCCCGAGGAGGTCCGGCGATGACCCCCACCTACTACCTGCTGCTGTCCGCGCTGCTGTTCAGTATCGGCGCCGTCGGCGTGCTGGTGCGGCGCAACGCCATCGTCGTGTTCATGTGCATCGAGCTGATGCTCAACGCGGTGAACCTGACGCTGGTCACCTTCGCCCGCATCGAGGGCTCGGTGCACGGGCAGGTGATGGCGTTCTTCGTGATGGTCGTCGCCGCCGCGGAAGTCGTGGTCGGCCTCGCGATCATCATGTCGATCTTCCGGACCCGCCGCTCGGCCTCGGTCGACGACGCCAACCTCCTCAAGTACTAGCGCCATGCCCGCCCCCGCGGCCGGCGCGCCGCGCACCCGAACCCCCGTTCGCACTCACAGTAGGGAGAGCCTGGCGTGACGACGACGTTCCCGGCCAGTCCCGATCTCCTCGCCGTGCAGGCCGCGCAAGGTCCCGTGCAGGGCGGCGCCTGGCTGCTCATCGCGCTGCCGCTGCTCGGCGCGGCCGTGCTGCTGATCGCGGGCCGCCGCGCCGACGGGTGGGGCCACCTGCTGGGCAGCGCCACCGTGATCGCGGCGTTCGCCTACGGGGTGGCGCTGTTCACGAGCATCGCGGGCGACGCGCAACCGGTGCGCGAGCTGCACGTGTTCTCCTGGATCCCGGTCGAGGCGCTGCAGGTCGACTTCGGGCTGCGGCTGGACCCGCTGTCGATGGTGTTCGTGCTGCTGATCACCGGGGTGGGCGCGCTGATCCACCTCTACTCGATCGGCTACATGGCGCACGACCAGGAAGGCCGCACCGGCAGGCACAACACCGAGCGGCGGCGGTTCTTCGCCTACCTGAACCTGTTCGTCGCGGCCATGCTGGTGCTGGTGCTGGGCAACAGCTTCGTGACGCTGTACCTCGGCTGGGAGGGCGTCGGCCTGGCGTCCTACCTGCTGATCGGGTTCTGGCAGCAGCGGCCCTCGGCGGCCGCGGCCGCGACCAAGGCGTTCGTGATGAACCGGGTCGGCGACGTCGGGCTCGCCCTCGCGATCTTCCTGCTGTTCGCGAAGCTCGGCACCACCCAGTACACCGAGGTCTTCGCCCGCGCCGGGGAGCTGGCCCCGGGCGTGCTGCTGGCGATCACGCTGCTGCTGCTGCTCGGGGCGTGCGGCAAGTCCGGCCAGGTCCCGCTGCAGGCGTGGCTGCCGGACGCGATGGAAGGCCCCACCCCGGTGTCCGCGCTGATCCACGCGGCGACCATGGTCACCGCGGGCGTCTACCTGATCGCCCGTGCCAACCCGCTGTACACGCTGTCCCCGGACGGCAGGCTGGTCGTCACCATCATCGGCGCGGTGACGCTGCTGGTCGGCTGCGTCATCGGCTGCGCCTACGACGACATCAAGAAGGTGCTGGCCTACTCCACGGTGAGCCAGATCGGCTACATGATCCTCGCCGTCGGGCTCGGGCCCGCCGGGTACGCGCTCGGCATCATGCACCTGCTCACCCACGGGTTCTTCAAGGCCGGGCTGTTCCTCGGCGCCGGATCGGTGATGCACGCGATGCGCGACGAGGTGAACATGCGCCGGTTCGGCGGGCTCGCCAAGCACCTGCCGATCACCTTCGCCACCTTCGCGCTCGGTTACCTGGCGCTGATCGGGTTCCCGTTCCTGTCCGGCTACTACTCGAAGGACGCGATCATCGAGGCCGCGTTCGGCCAGGACGGCTGGCGGGGCTGGGTGTTCGGCGGCGCGGCGCTGCTGGGTGCCGCGCTCACCGCGTTCTACATGACGCGGCTGGTGCTGATGACCTTCTTCGGCGAGAAGCGCTGGCAGGACCTCAAGACCGCGGACGGGCAGGACTACCACCCGCACGAATCCCCGGCGATCATGACCGGGCCGATGATCGTGCTGGCCGTCGGCTCGGTCGGGGCGGGCATGTTCCTCGCCTCCGGGGACCGGCTGGTCACCTTCCTCGCGCCGTCGCTCGGCGCGCTGGAGGAATCGCACGGCGGGGCGCTGCCGCACTCGGTGATCCCGGTGCTGACCGTGGTGCTCTCCGCGCTCGGCGCGCTCGCCGCCTGGCTGCTCGTCGGCCGGAAACCGGTGCCGGTCACCCGGCCCGAGCGGGTGTCGCCGGTGGTGCGCGCCGCGCGCGCCGACCTCGGCGGCAACGCGCTCAACGACGCCGTCGCCGTCAAACCCACCGCCGGGCTCACCCGCGGCCTGGTCGCCTTCGACCGCGCCGCCGTGGACGGAGCCGTCACCGGTCTCGCCGGTGCGCTGCAGCTCGGCTCCGGCTGGGCGCGGCGCAGGCAGAACGGGTTCGTCCGCTCCTACGCGCTGTCCATGCTCTGCGGCGGCGTGCTGCTGATCGGGGCGCTGCTGGTGGTGGGCACGCCGTGACCGACCGCACCCGAACCCAGCCGAACCTCCCGGGGGAAGAGGAGATCCGATGACCCTGCTCCTCGTGCTCGTCCTGCTGCCGCTGGCGGGCGCCGTCGCCGTCGGGCTGCTGCGCCGCAACGCGCCGGTGGCGAAGTGGACCGCGCTCGCCGTGTCGCTGGCCGAGTTCGCCGTCGCGATCGCCGCCTGGGCCGCCTACGACCCGGCCGGGCCACGGCTGCAACTGGCCAGCTCCGTCGAGTGGATCCCGGCGTTCGACATCCGGGTGTCCTTCGCCGTCGACGGCATCGCGCTCGTCATGATCGCCGTGATCGCGCTGCTGATGCCGCTGGTGCTCGGCTTCAGCTGGGGCGAGCGGCTGCCGGCGGGGCGCAGCCACGGCGGGTTCTTCTCGCTGCTGCTGGTCGAGCAGTCGCTGACGGTGGCCGTGTTCGCGGCGACCGACGTGTTCCTGTTCTACGTGCTGTTCGAGATCATGCTGATCCCGATGTACTTCCTCATCGGCGGCTACGGCGGCGAACGCGGCCGGTACGCGGCGGTGAAGTTCTTCCTGTACTCGTTCCTCGGCGGCCTGATCATGCTGGCCGCCGCGATCGGCGCCTACGCCTACGCGCTGCAGGCCACCGGCGAAGGCACCTTCGACTGGGCGCGGCTGGTGCCGATCCTGGCCGACGCGCCGATCGCCGTGCAGGTGTGGATCTTCCTGGGCTTCTTCACCGCGTTCGCGATCAAGGCACCGCTGGTGCCGCTGCACACCTGGCTGCCGGACGCCGCCGAGCAGGCCCCGATCGGCGTCGCGGTGATCGTCGTCGGCGTGCTGGACAAGGTCGGCACCTTCGGCTTCCTGCGCTACAGCCTGCCGCTCACGCCGGACGCCTCCCAGCTGCTGGCGCCGCTGGTGCTGGTGCTGGCGGTGCTCGGCGTGCTCTACGGCTCGCTGCAGGCGTTCGGGCAGACCGACCTCAAGCGGTTCATCGCCTACGTGTCCATCGCGCACTTCGGGTTCATCGCGCTCGGGATCTTCGCCTACACCTCGCAGGCCCAGGTGGGCGCGGTGTCGTACATGCTCAACCACAGCCTGGCGACCGGACTGCTGATCCTGGTCATCGGCATGATCATCGCGCGCGGCGGGTCGACCCGGATCGCCGACTACGGCGGGATGGCGAAGATCACCCCGCTGCTGGCCGGGACGTTGCTCATCGCCGGGCTCAGCACCCTGTCGCTGCCGGGCACCAACTCGTTCATCAGCGAGTTCCTGGTGTTGCTGGGCGCTTTCCCGACGCAGCCGGTGTACACGGTGCTCGCCACCATCGGCATGGTCCTCGCCGCCGTCTACGTGCTGCGGCTCTACCAGCGGATCATGCAGGGGCCGGTGCGCGGCGACGCCCTCGTCGGCACCGCGGGCGGTCCGGGCGCCGTCACCGACCCGAACCGGCCCGGCGCGCACCGGGCGCGGGTGCTGGACCTGCGCCCGCGGGAGATCGCCGTGCTGACCCCGCTGATCGTGCTGGTGCTCGCGCTCGGGGTGTATCCGAAACCGGTGCTGGACGTGATCACCCCGTCGGTCGGGGCGACCATGAGCGAGGTCGGCGTCACCGACCCCGTGACCTCGCAAGGAGGGAACTGAACAGTGGGTGCCACTCAGGTCGCGGTCCACGCGCAGCAGATTCCGATCCCGCCGATCGACTACGCCGCCATCACACCGGTGCTGGTCGTGCTCGGCGCCGCCTGCATCAGCGTGCTCGTCGAGGCGTTCGTGCCCCGCCGGTCCCGCTGGACCACCCAGGTCGCGCTGAGCCTGCTGGCCCTCGTCGCCGCCGGGATCGCCCTCGGGCTGCACGCCCGCTCCGGCGGCACCGGCGTCACCACGCTGTCCGACGCGCTGGCCGTGGACGCGCCCACGCTGTTCTTGTGGGGGACGCTGCTCGGCCTCGGCATCGCGGCGATCCTGCTCATCGCGGACCGCTCGGTGGAACCCGGTGGCGCGTTCGTCGCCGAGACCGCCGCCGAAGCCGAACAGGACCCCGGCAACCGCGGCGGGGGCACCGGGATGCGCACCGAGGTGTTCCCGCTCGCCCTGTTCTCGCTCGGCGGCATGATGGTGTTCTGCGCCGCGAACGACCTGCTCACCATGTTCATCGCGCTGGAAGTGCTGAGCCTGCCGCTGTACCTGATGTGCGGGCTCGCGAAGCGCCGCAGGCTGCTCTCGCAGGAAGCGGCGGTGAAGTACTTCCTGCTCGGCGCGTTCGCCTCCGCGTTCTTCCTGTACGGGCTGGCGCTGCTCTACGGCTACGCCGGTTCGGTGCGGCTCGCCGACATCGCCGAGGCCACCTCCACCAGCGACCGCTCCGAGACGCTGCTGTTCGCCGGGATCGGGCTGCTCGTCGTCGGTCTGCTGTTCAAGGCCTCCGTCGGCCCGTTCCACACCTGGACGCCGGACGTCTACCAGGGCGCGCCCACCGCGGTCACCGGGTTCATGGCGGCCTGCACCAAGGTCGCCGCGTTCGGCGCGATCCTGCGGGTGCTGCAGGTCGCGTTGCAGGCGTCCAGCTGGGAGTGGCGCGGCGTGATGTGGGCGGTCGCGATCGTGTCCATGGTGATCGGCGTGGTCCTCGGGCTCACCCAGAACGACATCAAGCGGATGATCGCCTACTCGTCCATCGCGCACGCGGGGTTCCTGCTCATCGGGTCGATCTCCCTCACCGAGCGCGGCCTGTCGGGCACGATGTTCTACCTGCTGGCCTACGGCTTCACCACGGTCGCCGTGTTCGGTGTGATCAGCCTCGTGCGCACCGCGGAGGGTGAGGCTACTCACCTTTCCGACTGGGCCGGGTTGGCGAAGCGTTCACCGGTGCTCGCCGCCGTGTTCACGTTCCTGCTGTTCGCCCTCGCCGGAATCCCGCTGACGAGCGGTTTCATCGGGAAGTTCGTGGTGTTCGAGGCCGCGCTGTCGGACGGGATGGCCCCGCTGGTGGTGGTGGCCCTGGTGGCCAGTGCGGTTGCGGCGTTCTTCTACCTTCGTGTCATCGTGCTGATGTACTTCAGCGAGCCGGCCGCGGACGGGCCCACCGTCAGCGTGCCGGGTGCGTTCACAACCGCGGCGATCACGTTGGGCGTGGTCGTGACGCTGTTGCTGGGCGTGCTGCCCACGGTGGCCCTGGACTGGGCCGGTGTGGGTGGTTTCGTGTCGTAGAGTGCCCGCCCGTAGGGCGACTCGGTGGGGGAGCGAAGGCGACGGTGACGTGAGCAGCCCATCTGGTGAACCGGTCAGGAACGTGGCTGGCAGTACTGCTGCGAGCGGGTTCGACATCGACGATCCGGCGCTGGCCGAGTCGATCTCCGCGGGCATGGCCCGGGTCGAAGCGCTGCTGCACGAGTCGGTGCGCAGCGAGTTCGACTTCGCGACCCGCACTTCGCTGCACCTGGTGGACGCGGGAGGAAAGCGGTTCCGGCCGCTGTTCGCGCTGCTGGCGGCGCACTTCGCGGACCCGTCGCCGGACGAGGTGATCACCTCGGCGGCGGTGGTGGAGATGGTGCACCTCGCGACGCTGTACCACGACGACGTGATGGACGAGGCCACGATGCGCCGCGGCGCGGCCAGCGCGAACGTGCGCTGGGACAACTCGGTGGCGATCCTCACCGGCGACTTCCTGATGGCGCACGCCTCCCGGATGGTCGCCGACCTCGGCGCCGACGCGGTGCGCCGGATGGCGACCACCTTCGAAGCGCTGGTCACCGGGCAGCTGCGCGAGACGATCGGCGCGGGTGAGGGCCAGGACCTGGAGGAGCACTACCTCCAGGTGATCTACGAGAAGACCGGTTCGCTGATCGCGACCTCCGGCCGGTTCGGCGCGACCGCGGCGGGTGCGACCCCGGAGCAGGTCGCGGCGCTGGAGTCGTTCGGCAAGAGCATCGGCATCGCCTTCCAGATCTCCGACGACGTGATCGACATCGCCTCGCCCGCGGCGGACTCCGGCAAGACGCCCGGGACCGACCTGCGCGAGGGCGTGCTCACGCTGCCGATGATCTACGCCAGGGACGCGGCGGACACCGATCCGCGGCTGCTGGAGCTGCTGGGCGAACCGCTGCACGCGGACGAGGACGTGGCGGAGGCGTTGAAGCTGCTGCGCGAGTCCAGCGGCTTGCGGCGGGCCCGCGCCACGCTCGACGAGTACGCGCAGGAGGCGCGGGCGGTGCTGGCGGAGCTCCCGGACTGCTCCGCGCGGACCGCGCTGGAGGCTCTGGTCCACTACGTGGTGGCACGGACCCGCTGACGGCCCGGGCGCGGCCGTCGGGGACCGCTCGGAGCTCGGCACGTCTGCGGTGTCGGACAGTGAACGCTCGGCGCGGGTGAGTCACTCCACCGGGGCTGATCTTGGTCCCGGTCGGGTGGAGTGTTGCGTCGAGGTACGGGGTGGAGCGTGCGCGGAGTAGCCTGTCCACGCTCACGGTGCCCCACGTGGCCTTTGAGGGAGGGCGTCGCCGGTGGTGTGGCTGTTTACGCAGGTGTGGTTGTGGAGTGTCGCCGCGTTCCTGCTCGGTTCTGTGATCACCTGGTTGCTGTTCGTGCTGCCGCTGCGGCGCCGGCTGCGGAAGGTGACCTCCGAGTTCACCGAGTACGTGGAGCACCAGGACGCGCGCCACGACCGGCAGATCTGGCGCAGCCACCAGCCCTCGCCCCCGCTGGGCGTGGAGCGCACCGCGGTGCAGCCGCGCTGGGAGCAGGACGCCGGGCAGCTCGCCGAGCCGGACGAGGACGACGAGCCGCGCACCGCGCGGTTGCCGGAGCCGGAGCGGCCCACGGCGCCGGCCGCGCAGACCTCGGCTGCTCGCACCCCGGCAGCTCAGCCCGCGGCTGAACCCGCGCCCACCGCCACCACCGACGCGCGCGCCGAGGTCTCGGTGCGCGGCGGTTCCCAGGTCGCCGACCTGGTGGTGGACGACGGCGCCACCTGCGCGCACGAGCCCGCCGAGCCGCCCGCCCGCACCCCCGGCGATCCGTCCCTCCCGGTCCGGAACCCGGGCGCCTGGAAGGACGACAGCCCCTACGCGGGCCGGTCCAGCGGTGGCTGGTGGCCCAGCCGCGTCCGCGAGGACGAGGACAGCGGTCCGCGGCCGGGAACGGCCCAGCGTCCCGAGCAGTCCCCACGTCCTGAGCAGGATCAGCGCCCCGAGCAGCCCCAGCGTTCCGACGCCGCGCAGTCGAGCCGCCAGCCCGCCGGAGCGCCGTGGACCATCCCGAACGACCAGGACGGCGGCGAGGACGCCGAACGCCCCACCTCCGCGGACATCGGCCAAGCGCTCGGGCGCGGCGCGAACACCGACCCGGTGGCCGACCGGCCCGCCGAATCGGCCAGCACCTGGTTCCAGCTGTACGCCGCCGCCGACGAGTCCGAGATCGCCCGCCCCGCCCGGTCGGCCGCGCCGACCGGCGACGGGACCGAGATCTTCACCCGGCCCGAGACCCCGCTGCGCCCGGGCCCGCCCGGGCTCTCCGGCGCCGCCGAGCTGTCCGCCGCGCTGGGCCTGTCGGATCTGTCGGATGCGCCGCGGCCCGCCTCGGAGGCCCCGCGCGACGCCGAACCGGCCCGCGAGCCGGAAGCCGAACCGACCTGGACCGAACCGGAACCGGCCCGTGCTGGGGACGACCACGGCTTCGCTGGGAACCTGCGCGCGCTGGTGGAGAGCCGGGCGCACGAGTTCACCGACCAGGCCGCGCCCGAGCAGGCCTCGGACGTCCCGGTGATCGCCGAGTCCGAGCAGACCCCGCTGCCGCGCCGCACTCCCGGCGCCGGCCCGCGCCCCGGCATGCAGCAGCGCCCCGGCCGGTCGCAGGCGGCCTGGCACGCCGACCCGCAGGCGCAGGCGAACCGCAGGCGCGAGTCGCTGGCCGCGCCGCAGGAGCCGTCGCAGCAGGACGGCCACATGGTCAAGGGCGATTTCGCTTCGCGCCGCTACCACGCCCCGGACTCGCCGCACTACGACCGCGTCGTCGCCGAGGTGTGGTTCCGGACGGAGGCCGACGCGGAGGAAGCGGGCTTCCAGCACTGGAACTCCGGCTCCTGACGTGACCCGAAGCCGCCTCCGCCACGTCGCGGGGGCGGCTTCGTCGTGCGCGCCTCAGGGCTGCGGCGGGCGCTCCAGCAGCCGGGACAGCACGACCGTGGACACGGTCCGGCTGATGAACTCGACGCCGCGCAGCCGTTCCAGCGCCGTCTCCAGGTGGTGGATGTCGGCGGCCCGCAGGTGCACGATCGCGTCCGCGGGCCCGGACACCGTGTAAGCGGCGACGACTTCTGGCAGCGGTTCGAGCCCGCTGCGGATGCGGTGGGTCGGCACGTTCCCGTGGCAGTGCACTTCGACGAAGGCCTCGGTCCCCCAGCCCAGCGCCTCGGGGTCCACGACGGCGGTGAAGCCGCGCAGCACGCCCTGGTCCAGCAGCTTGTCCACCCGCCGCTTCACCGCGGGCGCGGACAGACCCACCACGGCGCCGATCTCGGCGTAGCTCGCGCGGGCGTCCGTCACCAGCTGCGAAACGATTCGCTGATCCAAGGTGTCCATGCGCAACATACTGCCGGATTTCGCGCAATGGAGCGTTGTTGAAGGTCGCCGGAGGCGGGATTAGATTTCGTATCATGACGACCGCCCTGGTGGATCCGCGCGCCGAGACCCGGACCGGATCCCGCACGCCGACGCCGCGCGACTACGTGATGTGCCCGCCGGAGCACTTCGCCGTGGAGTACGTGATCAACCCGTGGATGGACCCGGACCGCCCGGTGGACGTCGAGCTCGCGCTGCGCCAGTGGGAGGAGCTGAAGCGCACCTACGAGCGGCTGGGCCACTCGGTGTCGGTGGTGCCCGCGCAGCCGGGGCTGCCGGACATGGTGTTCGCGGCGAACTCGGGCACGGTCATCGGCGGCCGGGTGCTGGGATCCCGGTTCCGCGCCGAGCAGCGCGCCGCGGAGGCCGAGCACTTCCGCCGCTGGTTCGCCGGGAACGGCTACCGCGAGATCGTGATGCCGTCGCGGATCAACGAGGCGGAGGGCGACTTCGCGTGGACCGGCGGCCTGCTGCTGGCGGGCACCGGCTTCCGCACCGACCCGGAGGCGCACGCGGAGGCGCAGGAGGCGCTGGGCGTGCCGGTGGTGTCGTTGCGCCTGGTCGACGCCCGCTTCTACCACCTGGACACGGCGCTGTTCGTGCTCTCGCAGGGTGAGCACCCGCAGATCGCCTACTACCCGGAGGCGTTCTCGGCGGGTTCGCGGCGGGTGCTGGAGCGGCTGTTCCCGGACGCGGTGGTCGCGGACGCCGCCGACGCGGAGTGCCTGGGGCTGAACGGCGTGTCCGACGGGCGGCACGTGGTGCTGCCGCTGGAGGCGACGGGCTTGGCCGCGAAGCTGCGCGACCGCGGTTACGAGCCGATCCACGTGGACGTCTCGGAGCTGCGCAAGTCCGGTGGCGGACCGAAGTGCTGCACGATGGAGCTGCACGGCTGACCGGCCGCGCGGACGGGGGCGCCGACGGTTCCCCGCAACCGCCGGCGCGGAACGATCACTGCTCCAGCACTGCCTGCACGCCGAGTTCGATCTCGATGGTCGGACCGACGACGGCGATGCCCTTGGCGAGGGTGGCCTGCCAGTTCACCGCGTAGTCCTCGCGGCGCAGCGTGGTGGTGGCGCGGCAGGCGGCCCGCCGGTCGCTCTCGAACCCGGGGCCCTGCCAGGTCCGCTGCCCGAGGTAGGCGGTGTCGAGCTGCACGTTGCTGCTGGTGCCGCGGAGCGTGAACGCGCCGTCGATGAGCCAGCGGTCGCCGCGGACCTGGTGGAACTTGGTGCTGCTGAAGTACAGCTTCGGGTAGTTCTCCACGTCGAGGAAGTCCGCGGACTTCAGGTGGGTGTCCCGCATGTTGACGCCGGTGTCGATGCTGTCCGCGTCGATGACGACGTCGATCCGGGAGTCCTCGAAGCGCCGCGCGACCTGGATCTGGCCTTCGAAGGAGTTGAACCGGCCGCGGATCTTCGACATGCCGACGTGCTGCGCGACGAAGTGGATCTCGGTGTGGGTGGGGTCGAAGGTCCAGGTGCCGGGCTGCGGCAGCGCCAGCGAGTTGTCCGACTCCAGCCGCACGCCGCCGAGCGAGGTGTGCTGGTTGACGCGGACCTCGATGCGAGCGCTCTTGCGCTTGAAGCCACCCGCGTTGATCGAGATCTTGTGCATGCCCGGTTGCACCGTTGCGAGGAACGAGCCGTAGCTGTCCGTGTCGGCCTGTGCGATCTGCTGGTTCAGCCGGTCGGTGATGGTGACCGTGGCGCCCGGCAGCAGCTTGCCCATCTCGTCGTGCACCTGGCAGCTGATGACGCCGCCATCGAGGGGGGTTTCCGGCAGGTAGCCGGCGTTCCCGGCGCCGGGCCGTGGTGCGGCGCCGGTGTTCCCGCGGCGCCTGCGCAGTTTGGCGAACATCTTGAATCCTTTCCGCTCTCCCGCCACCCCCTGTGCGGGAAAGTCGTTCTTTCGGTGGCGCGGGTCATGCTAGGCCGAAACGATCTCGGCGTCCCGGTCCCGTGCACACTGATCCAAACTGTGCAGGTCATCGTTGCACAACGGTCGAACCGGTCTGGACCTCTCGGGTGGTGCGCGGCACTCCGCGGCAGCGGAACTTCACCCGCGCGCCGCGCGTTTTCCCAGTGGATCCCGACCGGGACGGCGCAACGATTCCGCAGGTCGGGGGCGATCCCAGGAAGGTCCGGAGGCGAACGAGCGGTGAGCGGCGACAGGCACGGAGGGCACAGCGCGGTGGGTGGGCACTTCAACGGACTCAAGACCGCGCTGCTGCTGGGCGGGATGAGCGCCCTGGTCCTTCTGGTGGGCTCCTTGTTCGGCCGGCTGGGCCTGGTCGTGGCGCTGGTCGTGGCGCTCGGCATGAACGGCTACGCCTATTTCAATTCGGCAAAGCTGGCGTTGCGTTCCATGCACGCACGACCCGTCTCGGAGGCGGAGCAGCCCGCGATGTACCGCATCGTGCGGGAGCTGGCGACCTCCGCGCGGCAGCCGATGCCCGCGCTCTACATCAGCCCCACCCGGGCGCCGAACGCGTTCGCCACCGGCCGCAACCCGCGCAACGCCGCGGTCTGCTGCACGACCGGCATCCTCGAACTGCTCGACGAGCGCGAGCTGCGCGCCGTGCTCGGGCACGAGCTGTCCCACGTGTACAACCGGGACATCCTGATCTCCAGCGTGGCCGGGGCGTTGGCCAGCGTGGTCACCTTCCTGGCGAACTTCGGCATGCTGTTCGGCATGTTCGGCGGGCGCGACGAGGACCGGCCGAGCCCGGTCGCGATGCTGCTGATCGCGCTGCTGGGGCCGGTCGCGGCCGCGGTGGTGCAGATGGCGGTGAGCCGGTCCCGCGAGTACCAGGCCGATGCCTCCGGCGCGGAGCTCACCGGCGACCCGCTGGCGCTCGCCTCCGCGCTGCGCAAGCTGGCGCGCGGCACCCAGCAGGCGCCGCTCGCCCCCGAACCGCAGCTGGTCTCGCAGTCCCACCTGATGATCGCGAACCCGTTCCGGCCGGGGGAGCGGATGGCCCGCCTGTTCTCCACCCACCCGCCGATCAGCGATCGGGTGCAGCGGCTCGAAGGGATGGCCGGCCGCAGGCTGCTGCCCTGACGCGTCAGGTCCCGGCGCCCGCCGCGCGGGCGACCTCCATGACGTACTCGCCGTAGGCGGACTTCGCGAGTTTGCTGCCGAGCGCATGGCACTGGTCGGCGGAGATGAACCCCATCCGCAGCGCGATCTCCTCCAGGCAGGCGATCCGGACGCCCTGCCGGTGCTCCAGCACCTGCACGAACTGCCCGGCCTCCAGCAGCGAGTCGTGCGTGCCCGTGTCCAGCCACGCGTAGCCGCGCCCCAGCTCGGTGAGGTGGGCGCGACCCTGCCGCAGGTAGGCCATGTTGACGTCGGTGATCTCCAGCTCGCCGCGGGGTGAGGGCGCCAGGCCGCGGGCGATCTCCACCACGTCGTTGTCGTAGAAGTACAGGCCGGTGATGGCCTTGTTCGACCGCGGCCGCTCCGGCTTCTCCACGATGGAGACGAGCTTGCCGTCCGCGTCGACCTCGCCCACCCCGTAGCGGTGCGGGTCGCGGACCGGGTAGCCGAACAGCGTGCAGCCGTGCAGGTCCCGGGTGGACTGCTGCAGCACCCGCGAGAAGCCCTGGCCGTAGAAGATGTTGTCCCCCAGCACCAGCGCCACCGGGTCGCCGCCGATGAAGTCGGCGCCGATCACGAACGCCTCGGCGAGCCCGTTCGGCTGCGGTTGCTCCGCGTACTCGATGTTCAACCCGAGCTGCGAGCCGTCCCCGAGCAGGCGCTGGAACAGCGGCAGGTCCACCGGGGTGGAGATCAGCAGCACGTCCCGGATCCCGGCGAGCATCAGCACCGACAGCGGGTAGTACACCATCGGCTTGTCGTAGACGGGGAGCAGCTGCTTGGACACGCCCTGCGTCAGCGGGTGCAGCCGGGTGCCGCTGCCTCCTGCGAGCACGATTCCTCTCACCCGGCATCCCTCCAGAGCCCGTGGGTCGGTCCCCACGGTAGTCGACCGGATTCGGGGATCCGTGCGGTTTCCCGGCGGCAGTGGGCCGCCGCACTGCCGCATCGCGCTGGGCGGGCCAGGTGATGGGCCTCCTGGGCCGCCGGGCGCTGAACCTTCCTGGATCGTCTTCTCCGCGGCCCGGTCGCCCCGATGCCCGCGTCGCCCCCGTTCGGGCGACTGCGGCGATCGTGGGCGGTGCTGCGGGTGCGTTCCGACATCCCGGACCGGGTGCTGCCTCCCCGTGATGGCACCCGGCCCGGCCGCGCCGGTCCGCGTCGGGGCGTCCGACGATCAGCGGAAGTTCTCGAACTGCAGCGCCACGTCGAAGTCGGTGGCCTTCAGCAGCTGGATGACGTTCTGCAGGTCGTCCTTCTTCTTGCCGGAGATCCGCAGCTGGTCGCCCTGGATCTGCGCCTGCACGCCCTTCGGCCCCTCGTCGCGGATCTTCTTCGAGATCTTCTTCGCGACGTCCTGCTCGATGCCCTGCACCACCTTGCCGCTGACCCGGTAGATCTGCCCCGAGCTGGCGGGCTCACCCACGTCGAAGGCCTTCAGCGAGATGCCCCGCTTGATCAACTTCTCCTTGAAGACCTCGACCGCGGCCCGGCACCGCTCCTCGGTCTCGGACTCCAGCACGATCCCCTCCTGGCCGGACCACTGGATCTTCGTGCCGGTGCCGCGGAAGTCGAACCGGTTGGCGAGCTCCTTCGCCGCCTGGTTCAGCGCGTTGTCCACTTCCTGCCGGTCCACCTTGCTCACCACGTCGAACGACGGGTCTGCCACCTCGCGCACCTCCTGTTGAAACGGGCCCTGTCGCCCGGACACGCTACCGGCCCCACCCCCTCGGGAAGCGGTCGCCGCGAGTCTGTATCCTTGTTCCCGCAAGCCAGCGCGAGCCGGCTAGCGACGCCAGGTTGCCCGAGCGGCCAAAGGGAGCTGACTGTAAATCAGCCGCGCAAGCTTCGGAGGTTCGAATCCTCCACCTGGCACACCAGCCGAAACGGCCCGGTGACCTGCAAGAACAGGGTCACCGGGCCGTTTGCTGCTGTCCGGCTGTGTACGGTCCCTACCGGCTCTGTACGGCTAGTTCTGGCCAATCCCTGGCCACGGCCCGAGGGCTGCGCCGACTCGATCCCGGGCGGCTTGCTCGCCCCCGTCGAGGCACTTCGCGTACACCCGCAGGACAGCAGCGTTCGAGCCTGCACCGGATTCGCCACCGACTGCGAATCGACCTGGCGGAGACGCGCGGTAGGCCGCTTCCCCTTGACCGCTTCCAACGGGTTGTCCGTCAGAGCCGTCTTTGCCCAGACCGTGCCCGAACTTCCCGAACCACCACCGAGACAGCCGTGTTTTCCGTAGGATCATCTCCGCATTGACCTTGATCCGGTGGGCGGACCTGCACAGATCATCAAAGTTCAGCTGGGGGATGACATGACTGGAACAACGGGCAAGAGGGCCCGGATGGCGATCCTGACTTGCGCGGTGGCCGGGACGGTCGGCCTGATCGGGTCGACAGCGCAAGCCGCTGCGCCCGAAGAGGCAACGGCTCCCGCGTCACAGGCGCACGCGTACGGTGGTTGGTACGTGGCGGTCGATGACAATGTGAACGTCCGCAGTGCTCCCAGCCTCGGCGCTCCGGTGACCGGCAAGCTGAACAGGGGAGACCGGGTTGTGATGCCGCAGCAGGGCGTGCACGGCGATACCTTCGGCCCAGTCTGCGGGCATGCCGTACCCAACAATGTCTGGTGGCCGATCGAATATTTCGGCGGGATCCACTACGTGGCGGCTCCCTGCCTGACACAGGGCGAGTGAGTTCACGCGGTCACCTCTGAGTGGCGACATGAAATGGGATCGGTCTTCGCGTGGACGCATGATGGAGCACCCGGTCAATCAATGGTCACATTGACCCGCGCCACAAAGTCTCCGCACGTCAGAGCTTTACAGGCGCCACTCTGCAAATCGGCCGCGCAAGCTTCGGAGGTTCGAATCCTCCACCTGGCACACCAGCCACAACGGCCCGGTGACCTGCAAGAACAGGGTTACCGGGCCGTTCTGCGTTGTCCGGTCGCCTGACGACGACCCCGCGTCGGCTGGGTTTGGGCGTTCTCTGGCAGTCGAGCCGCTCCGAAACCGTCACGTGCGGCTTGTCCGTCGCGGCTGAGGCACTTCGCGTCCGCCCGTAGGGCGTGAAACTCCGTACCGGCTCAGGTCGTGATCCGACAGGGCTCCGTGGGGAGTGGAGTCAAGTGGAATCGTGACGTGCGGGGGTGTTCCACCTCCGAAGGGAGATGTCAGACGGGCGCCTTCCTGCCGCTCATCGCAGGATGCCGACGACGGCCCAGGTGTTGGCGACGGGTGATGCCGGGTCGGGTTCGGAGTCCGGCCGCCAGTTCGTGACGAGCGTGGCGCCCGGTTCCAGGACCTCGTATCCCCCCAGCAGCCCGGGGGCTTCCGCGATGGGGCGCGGGAAAACCGGGGTGGAGGTGCGCTGGTAGATCGCCAATCCTTCGTCCACAGTGGACCGAGCGAGGCTTTCGGCGGTGGTGTGCGAGATGGCCAGGAAGCTGCCGGGGACGCAGGCGTCGCGGTAGGTGGCGAGGATTCCCGCCGGGTCCTGGTCGTCGCGCACGAAGTGCAGCACGCTGATCGCGAGGACCGCGACCGGCTTGCTGAAGTCCAGCAGGTTCGCCACGCCGGGCGCAGACAGCACTTTCTCGGGTTCGGTCAGGTCGGCCTGGGTGACGGACACCCGTTCGTCGCCGCGCAGCAACCGGCGGCTGTGCGCCACCGCGATCGGTTCCCGGTCCACGTAGGCGATGCGGGCTTCCGGGTCGATCTGGTGGGCGATCTCGTGCACGTTGCCGACGGTGGGCACGCCGGATCCCAGGTCGAGGAACTGGTTCACGCCGGATTCCAGGCACATCCGCACGGCTCGGCCGAGGAAGGCGCGGTTCGCGCGCGCGGTGGAGGCCACGCTCGGCAGCACCGCGATCTGCTCGTCGGCCGTGGCGCGGTCCACCGCGAAGTTCGCCGAGCCGCCCAGGTAGTAGTCGTACATCCGGGCCGCGTTCGGACCGCTCGTGTCCGGGCTACCGGTGATGCCGGACAGGTCGGGCGCGGACTGCCGTTCCGGGTGCACCGGAACCTCCTCTGCTGAGACGGTGAGCAACGGGAAGTATGCGCGGTCGGCCGGTGCGAACGACAGAGCGAATCTTTGGTGGCGGACGTCGAACTGCTGCGCCGTCACCTCGGTGTCGACCGGTGGATGGTCTTCGGAGGGGCGTGGGGTTCCACGCTGGGGCTCGCGTACGCGGAACTGCACCCGGAGCGGGTCACCGAACTCGTGCTGTTCAGCGTCGGCACCACCACGCACCGCGAAGTCGAGTGGATCACGCAGGACATGCGGCGCGTGTTCCCCGAGCAGTGGGAGCGGTTCCGCGCCGGCGTCCCCGCGGCCGACCGGGACGGCAGGCTCGTCGACGCCTACAGCCGGTCGCTGCACGACCCGGACCCCACCGTGCGGGCGAGGGCCGCGCTGGACTGGTGCCGCTGGGAGGAAGCGCACGTGGCGGTGGGCCACGCCCGCCCCGATCCTCGCTACGCCGACCCGGAGTTCCGGCTCGCGTTCGCGCGGCTGGTCACGCACTACTGGCGGCACGACGCGTGGTTCGCGGACGGTGAACTGCTGCGGAACGCGGTGCGGCTCAACAGGATCCCGGGGGCGCTGGTGCACGGCCGGAGCGACGTGAGCACGCCGCCGGACACCGCGTGACACCTGGCGCAGGTGCGGACCGACGCGGAACTGCGCCTGGTCGACGACCAGGGGCACGGCGGGCGCGCTGCCGTGGCGGACGTGCTGGTCGAGGTGACGGGCCGCTTCGCCGGGCGCTGATCCGGTCAGCCGCTGCTGGACGAGTGGGCCGACGACCAGGCGTCGCGCGCGGCGCGCTGCGTCCGCGTCACCTCCGCGAACGTCCCGCCTTCCTCGTGCTCGGCGAGCGCTTCGGCGATCCCGGTGAGCACGTCCGAGGTCTCCGCCGCCGCGCGGGCGAACGACGCGTGCAGCGGCTCCGGCACCGAGCTCGTCGGGCCCTCGTCGGGCCCCGCGTCCCGGTCGATCGCGACCGCGGCGTCCCAGGACGCGCTGACCTGGGCGAACGCGTCCAGCAGGTTGCGCCAGGCGGTGATCTGCTCGGTGGTCGGTTCCGGTGCGTTCATGGGTCTCCTTCCGCCGGTCTCCGCCGGAGGGTGCCCAGCCCGGGACGCGATCACGCGTGGTGGTCGAGTTCGTCCCGCGGCACCGGACCGGCGCGCCGGGGCTCTGATTCGGAGTGGTCGTGCGCGGTGCCCCCGCGCCGCTCGCGGTCCCACCCCGGTAGTCGCGGCCCACCGTTCGAGCTGGTCGGTGGCCTGACTTCGATGCACCGCGCGACGCGCGACCTCGACCGGTACGAGCCGTACCGCATCTCGCTGGCGATGAAGGCGAACGGACTGGTGTTCGTCTCCGGTCAAGCGGGGATCGACGAGCACAGGCCGCACCGTCGCGCGGGAGACCGGGCCCGCGCCGCCCGGGAGGGGCGATCGGTCCGGACGCGATCGGTCGATGCGCTGCTCAGGACGCTCGCCGGCATCGAGGACGTCGAACTCGCCTGAGCGGCCGGGGCGCGGTCAGGTGTGGAAGACGAGTTCGTCCGCCTGCGCCAGCCCGTCCTCCAGGGCGGTGCGGTCCGCCGCGGCGAGGGTGTCGGGAAACCCGGGTCCGGCCGCCTTCACCAGCACCAGGAGCTTCTTGCCGATGCCGCGCGCCTGGGTGGTTCGGAGCAGCGGGGCGCTCAGCGCGCTCCGGGAATCGGTGATCAGCCGCCGGTAGCGGTGGTTGAGCTCGGCGTGCTCGTCGAGGACGTCCAGCGCCGCCGCGAGGCGGGACAGCTCGGGGGAGGGGACCAGCTCTTCCGACACGCACCGCAGGTTAGAGGTCGCGGTCGAGCCCGCCCTGCGCGGTGCCGACCTCGCATCACCCGAACGGAGGGCGGTCGAGGGCGTCGGAGCACCGCGCTCCCGAACGACTATGGGGATGTGAAGCGACCGCAGGTGCAACCGGACCCGGCGGCGGCGTTGCTCGAGATGTACGACGAGGCGCTGCCGCACGTGTACGGCTACCTGCTCGGTCGTTCCGGGGATCACGCGTTGAGCGAGGACTTGACCGCGGACACGTTCCTCGCGGCGGTGCAGGCCGCCCGGAAACGGTCGGGGAGTCCGCCCACGGTGGCGTGGCTGGTCGGCATCGCCCGGCACAAGCTCGCCGACCACTGGCGCGCGATCGGCCGGGAACGACGCGGGCTGGAACGGCTGGAACAGCAGGAACCACGGGACGACGAGGACCTGTGGGACGTCCGGTTGGACGTGTTGCGGGCACGGGAGGTGCTGGCGAGGTTGGGCGAGCACCATCGCGCGGCGTTGACGCTGCGCTACCTCGACGGGCTGCCCGTGCCCGAGGTCGCCGAGCACCTCGACCGGACCGTGCACGCCACCGAGGCGCTGCTGGTCCGGGCCAGAGCGGCATTCCGCCGCGAGTACGAAGCAACCAGCGACGCATCGGGCACCGGAGGAGGGCGACGGCGATGACCGACCCGTTCGACGCTCTTCGCGAGCCGATCGTGCCCGCCGAGCCGTCTCCGCAGTTCGCCGGACGACTGCGGGACCGGCTGGAGCGCGCGCTGCTCGACGACCGAGGAGTGACCATGACCGACACCGAATCCACCCGCACCGGCGCCGCCCGCGAGCAGCGGGTGGACCTGTCCGACCGGGTGGCCATGACGTTGACGCCGTACCTCGCCGTGTCGGACGCGCAGCGGGCGATCGACTGGTACGGCGCGGTGCTGGGCGCCCGGCTGCGCGCCGAGCCGTACGCGATGGCCGACGGCAGGCTCGGGCACGTGGAGCTCGACGTCGGTGGCAGCGCGCTGTTCCTGGCCGACGAGTTCCCCGAGATCGACATGCTCGCGCCGGTGCACCGCGGCGGCGCCAGCACGACCCTGCACGTCGAGGTTCCCGACGTGGACGCCGTCGTGCAGCGCGCGCGGGAGCACGGCGCGACCGTGGTGGGCGACGTCGAGGAGCACCCCTACGGCCGCTCCGGCCGGTTCGACGACCCGTTCGGCCACCGGTGGATGATCATGACCCCACCCGGGCGGGCCGAGGTGAGCTCCGAACCGGCGGCGCCGCGGCCACCGCGGCACGGGGACATCGACTACATCACCATCGCCACGCCGGACACCGCGCTCGCGAAGGAGTTCTACGGCGCCGTCCTCGGCTGGCGGTTCGGTCCCGGCAACGTCGAGGACGGCTGGCAGATCGAGGACGTGCAGCCGATGGCGGGGATGCACGGCAGCGACACCGGCGAGGTGACGCTGTGCTTCCGCACGGACGACCTGGAAGCCACGCTCGCCGAGGTGCGGGCGCACGGCGGGAACGCGGAGGAGCCCGCGGACATGCCCTACGGACGGCTCGCGACCTGCACCGACAACCAGGGGCGGACGTTCTACCTGCTGGGGGCCGCCGAGTGATCCGCAGGAACCGAACGTCCGAATCCGACTTCCCGCGGCCGGCCACCCGGACCTGAGATCTCAGACCGAGCGCGCCCGATAGCCGGGCACGCAGGTCTCTCCACCCAGGTCCGAAAAGCCGGCCCCGGGGAATCGGCCCGGAGGCGACAGGCCCGAGGGGCCGAGCCGAACCAGCGGGCCGACAGCGGGCCCCGCACCACCGCCACGAGCAGTCCGACGGGACTCGCCACCCGACCTGGCGAGGCGAGGAACCGACGACAGGAGGGGTTCAGCCGTGAGAGTGATCACCAGCCGCACGCCAGCCGCTCCACCGCGACACCCGCACGACGATCAACGTCAGGTGCGGTGGTCGCTGCCGGTACTGCTCGTACTTCGCCGCGAGCGCCGCCACCAGGTGCGGGTGCTGTTCCGCCTCGGCGAGTTCGGCGAGCCCGTCGGCCCGTGCCCACCACAGCCGCTCCCAGTCCTCGGCGTAGTGGTCCACCAGCAGGGCGACCTGCGGATTCCGCTCGATGTTGCGCAGGCGCCGCAGGGAGGTCGTCGACTTCGGCTTGTGGTCGACGGCGGTGACCAGCAGGTCGCCGTCGACCGCGAACGTGATCGGGACGAGGTGCGGCAGGCCCGCCGGGTCGGCGGTCGCCAGCCGGGCCACCCGGGACTCCCGGAACCAGTGGCGAGCCTGCTCGTGGCCGATGCGCATCGTGGAGCCCACTCCGTACCTTCGTGGTGTGCGAGCAGTTTCCGAACCAGGATCCGACACCGCGGTCGGTCCCAGCTACGCGGAGCACCGGCACTGGCTCCGCTACCAGGAGTTCTTCCCCAGCGGGCTCAGCCTGGAACCCGAGCCGGACGCGGAATCCCGCGGCTCGGCGAGCCGACTCCTGACCGGCCGGGGCCTGCCGGCCGAGGCACTGCCGAACACGGCGGTGCAGCCCGAGGCGCCGGCCCCGGGCATGCCGGTCGAGGAGTGGTGGTCCTGGCGCGGCAGACGCGTGCACCTGGACCGGATCGCGCGCCCGGACGCGCCGGCGAAGGTCATCGCGCTGCACGGGATCGGCGGCTACGGGCGGATGCTCACGCCCTACGGGCGGCTGCCCGCGCTCGCCGACCTGGAGTTCCTCGCGCCCGACCTGCCGGGGTTCGGCCTGACCTCCAGCGGACTGCGCAACGTCACCTACGCCGGTTGGCTGCGGTGCGTCACCGACCTGGTCGCGGCCGAGCGGCGAACGGACCAGCGGCCCGTGGTCCTGATGGGTGTGGGATCGGCTGGGCGGTTGGCCTACGACGTGGCGGCGCGCGCGGGAGCCGGTGGTTCGGTCGCCGGAGTGCTGGTGACGGGGCTCGCGGATCCGCGTCGCGACGACGTGCGCCGCATGCTGGCGACCACGCCCGAGGTGGGCCGGTGGTCCGGACTCCTCGGGCTGCTGCCCGGTTCGGTGCCGATGCCGCTGCCTCCGGCGTGGGCTCCGGTGCGGTGGCTGGTGAACATCGCCGCGATGTCGAACCACGCCCAGTTCGCGCACGCCATCTGGGCCGACCCGCTCGCGGGCGGGAACTGGATGTCGCTGGGCTTCCTGCGCAGCTACCTCGTCGCCGCGCCCGCGGTGGAGCCGGAGGACTACGCGGGTCCGCCGGTGCTGCTGGCGCACCCGGCCGAAGACCGGTGGAGCCCGCCGCGGTTGTCCCAGGAGTTCTTCGACCGGCTCGGCGCGCGGGGGCGGTTCGCCGAGCTGAACGGGGCGGGACACCTGCCGACCGAGGAATCGGGGCTGGCTGATCTCGATCGAGCGGTCCGTGATTACGTAGACGAACTAGGCTTGACCTGACCGTTGCTCCGATTGACGGAACTGCGGTCACTCCCCGTGTTTCGTGGATACTCTCCGCATGGTCACTGATCGGTTGCTGCGGCCTTTTTCACATCGCCCGCTGCCGGGTCGTCGGGACGTGGCGGCACCGCAGCGGCCAGGATGGTACTGGTCGAAGCCGCTGGTCAGTTCGATGTCTGCGCAGGTGGTCCGAGCGCGCACCGCGCGCCGGTCGCCCGGAAAACGGATCTTGACGGCGCTCGGCGGGCCGCTCGGCCCTGGCCAACCGTGCCCGTCGTGAGTCACGATCGGCTCGGCAATCCGGCGCGACATTCGTGTCGCCGGGCAGGAGGAGGGTGGATGATCGAGAGTCACCACACCCTCGATCCGGAGGCGACGCTGGACACCCCGCGTCCGCCGGTGCGGGCCGAGGTCGATCCGGCGCGTCGGCGGGTGTTCACCGCGTTCTCCGCGGTCACGCTCCTGGTCGGACTGCTCGTCTCCGGTCTGACGTCCTCCGCGCTGGAGTTCCGCTACGACGCCAGCCTGCTCTACATCGGGCCGCTGCTGGCCATCGGCTTCCTCGTCGCCGAGCAGCTCACCATCGACGTCGACGTCAAGCGCGTCGGCTGGACCATCTCCTTCACCGAGATCCCGCTGATCCTCGGCCTGCTGACCGCGCCGTTCGAAGTGGTGCTGGCGGCCAACCTGCTCGCGGGGCTCGGCGCCCAGGTCGGGCGGCGCGCCGCCACCCACGTCGTCTACAACGCGGGCGTGCTGTGCCTGGAGATCGCGGTCCCCTTCGCGGTCGCCACGGCCGTGCAGCGCTCCCTGCCGGAGACCGCCCCGGACTGGTTCGGCCCGGTCGTCGGCACCCTCACCTCCCCGCTGATCAGCTGCGCCTTCGCGCTCGCCGCGCTGCACGTGCTCGGCGGGGCGATGCGGGTCAGCGCCGCCGGGCGGTTGTCCGTGCGCACCCTCGCGGTCGGCCTGCTCAACACCTCGGTCGGACTGATCGGTTACGAGGTCGCCAAGAGCACCCGCTGGGGTTGGCTGCTGGTGGCGCTGGTCGCGGTCGCCGTCGTCGGGCTCTACCGCGCCTACTCCGGGCTGCTGCGCGAGCAGCGCGACCTGGAGGCGCTGAGCGACGTGAGTCTCAGCGTCGCCAGATCCGGCCAGGCCGCCGTGCGCAACCCCTCCGAACCGGAGGACGACACCACCTCCGTCACCGAGTGGGAACCGGTCGCGGAACGCATCCGCGAACAGCTCAACGCCACCCGCGTGGTGCTGCGCCTGCGGCTGGACCCGCGCGGCGAGGTGAGCACCCTCGTCGCGGGCGAACCGCTCCCCGAAGCCGCCCGGATCGCGGGGCCGCACGCGCTGCGCGACGACCCGCTGCTGCAGCTGCCGGGCAGCCACGTGCGGTCCTTCCGCACCCTCGAAGCGCCCGACGAGGTGCGCCGCGCGCTGCGGATGCGCGGCGCCTACGAATCGCTGGTGGTGCCGCTGCGCGGCGCGAACCAGCTGCTCGGCGCGGTGGAGGCGCACGACCGGGTCAGCCGGTGGCGCGGGTTCGGCCGCGCCGACGTGCGGTTGCTGCACACCCTCGCCAGCCACCTGGCGACCGCGATGGACAACCGGCGGCTGCTGGCGCGGTTGCGCCACGACGCCTACCACGACCTGCTCACCGGGCTGCTGAACCGCGCGGGCTTCCGCGAGATGGCGGCAGAGGAGTTGCGCGCCGGGCGGACCGCGGTGGTACTGCGGGTGGACCTGGACCTGCTGACCACGGTCAGCGAAGCGCTCGGCTACACCTGGGGCGACCGGATCGTGGTCGCCGCCGGGCAGCGGATGCTCGGCGAGCTCGGGCCGGAGGTGCCGCTGGCCCGGTTGGAGGCCAACTCGTTCTCGGTGCTGCTCATCGACCACACCGAGGAGCAGGCGCACGCGGTCGGTACCCGGCTCTGCGAGGTCATCGGGGAGTCGTACCCGCTGGACCGGCTCGTCGTGGAGGCGGGCGGCGTCGCGGGCTTCTCCTCCTCGGCTCCGGCCGATGCGGAGGCCGAGAACGACATCGACACGCTGCTGCAGCACGCCGACGTGGCGGTGCGCGCGGCGCGCAACGCCAAGGACGTGGTCCGCGGCTACGCCCCGGCCATGGGCCAGGTGTTCCTGCGCCGCTTCCAGCTGGTCACCCAGTTCCGGCAGGCGCTGGACACCGGCCAGGTCGAAGTGCACTACCAGCCGAAGGTCGCGCTGCCCGGCAGGCAGGTCGTCGGCGCCGAAGCGCTGGTGCGCTGGTGGCACCCGGAGTACGGCCGGCTCGACCCGGACGAGTTCGTGCCGGTGGTCGAGGCCACCGGGTTGGTCGACGCGCTGACGTCCTTCGTGATGGAACGCGCGCTGATCAAGGTGCGGGAGTGGATGGACCGGGACCTGCGGATGTCGGTCGCGGTGAACCTGTCCGTGCGCAACCTCAACGACGAGTCCTTCCCGGACCGGGTCGCGGAGGCGCTGCGCCGCCACGACGTGCCGCCGGAACTGCTCACCTTCGAGCTCACCGAGTCCTCCGTGATGGAGGAGCCGGAGCGCTCCATGCCGGTGTTGCGGCGGCTGCACGCGCTCGGCGTGGTGCTGGCCGTGGACGACTTCGGCACCGGCTACTCCTCGCTGGCGTACCTGCGGACGTTGCCCGTCGACGAGGTGAAGATCGACAAGAGCTTCGTGCTCGGCATGGGCACCGATCTCAGCGACATGGCCGTGGTGCGCACCATCGTGGAACTCGGGCACTCGCTGGACCTGGTCGTGGTCGCCGAGGGCGTGGAGGACGACGCCGCCCGGGACCAGCTCGTCGGGATGCGCTGCGACATCGCGCAGGGCTACTTGATCTCGCGGCCGCTGCCGGAGGACCGGCTGGAGGCGTGGCTGCAGGCCCGGACGGTGAAGGCCCGCGGCGCCAAGTCCGAGACGGTGCTCACACTGGTGCACTGATCGTCCGCGGTGGCCGGATCCCGGCTCCTGCGGTCGAGAAGTGCCCGCTGAGCTGGGACTACCCCGAAAGAGGACCCCCGTCGCAAGGCCGGTTCGGCGGGTGTGTAGAGTTCTAATCGCTCCGCAAGGACATGCCCCAATAGCTCAGTCGGCAGAGCGTCTCCATGGTAAGGAGAAGGTCTACGGTTCGATTCCGTATTGGGGCTCGGAAAACAGTCGCGGTGCTCGGGTATCTGGGTGCTGCGGCTGTTTTGCATGAGGTAACCTCGGTGAAGAACCTGTCAGGTTGTCCTCGGCGGTGTAGCTCAGTCGGTAGAGCAAGCGGCTCATAATCGCTGTGTCGTCGGTTCAAGTCCGGCCACCGCTACCACTTCGGTTCGCCCACGCCTGTCGAGCGAGCCTCCTAGGACGCAGTACGAGAGAGGAAGGGCACCTCCGTGGCCGCCACCGACGTTCGCCCCAAGATCACCTTGGCCTGCGAGGAGTGCAAGAACCGCAACTACATCACCAACAAGAACCGGCGCAACGACCCGGACCGCTTGGCGATGAAGAAGTTCTGCCCCCACTGCGGTACGCACCGCACCCACAAGGAGACTCGCTGACCACAGCGCTCCCGACGGACTCGGAGAACCCGCCCGGCCTGCTGGCCGCGGCGGGTTCTTCGCGTCTGGTGCCGGAGTCCGGTGGTGCGGTCGGTAGCCTGCGCTGGTGCCGCTAGACCAGTCATTCATCGGACGTGAATACCCGCCCACGGAGCCCTACGAGGTCGGCCGCGAGAAGATCCGCGAGTTCGCCGACGCCATCAAGGACTCCTCGCCGCTGCACCGCGACGCCGCGGCCGCGCAGGCCGCCGGACATCCGGACGTGATCGCCCCGCCGACGTTCGCGGTGATCCTCTCGATGCGCGCGCACGACGCGGTGGTGGCCGACTCCGCGCTCGGGCTGGACTACAGCAAGGTCGTGCACGGCAACCAGCGCTTCACCCACCACCGCCCGATCCGGGCCGGGGATGTGCTGCGCACCTCCGTGGTCGTGGACGACATCAAGGCCCGCGCGGGCAACGACTTCCTCACGGTGCGCGCCGAGATCGCCACCGCGGACGGCGAACCGGTGTGCACGGCGATCTCGACGCTGGTGGCGCGCGGTACGGCGGAGCAGGGGGAACAGGCATGACGGTGCGGCTGTCCGAGGTGTTTAAGGGCGACGAGCTGCCCGCGCTGAGCGTCGCGGTGACCCGCGAGGACCTGGTGCGGTACGCGGGCGCGTCCGGGGACTTCAACCGGATCCACTGGAACGAGCGGTTCGCCACCGAGGTGGGCCTGCCCGACGTGATCGCGCACGGGATGTTCACGATGGCGCTGGCCGGCCGGCTGGTGTCGGAGTGGACCGGCGACCCGGCGGCGATCGTGGACTGCTCGGTGCGGTTCACCCGCCCCGTGGTGGTCCCGGACGACGGGGTCGGGGCACGGGTGGAGCTGAGCGGCAAGGTGTCCGCGGTGAACGAGGACGGCACCGCGAAGGTGCTCATCACGGCCCGCAGCGACGACCAGTCGGTCCTCGGCGGCGCCAACGCCGTCGTGCGGCTGCCGGAATAGCGGCTGATCGGCTCCGAGCGGCGTCATGGGCGCGGCCCGGCAGTCCGGAGAGGATCACGGCCCGCGCGCGGCCCTGGGTGCGGTTCAGCCCTCGGAACGGGCCGCGCGCCGGCTCCGGGGGGGGCGGGGGGGGGGGGCGCCCCGCCCCCCCCCCCCGCCCCGCGCGCCCCCCCCGCCCCCCCGCCGGGGCGCGCCGGCCCGCGCGCCGCCCGGGCGTGGGGCCTCGCGGCGGCGGCGCCCCCGCGCGCCCCCCCCCCCCCGCCCGGCGGCGGGGGGGCCCCGGCCCCCCCCCCCCCCCCCCCCCCCCCCCCCGGCTCACTTCGCCTCGCCGAGCAGGTCGGCGACGCGCTGCACGCCGGCCACGAGGTCCTCGTCGCCGAGCGCGTAGGACAGCCGGAAGTAGCCGGGGGTGCCGAAGGCCTCCCCGGGCACCACGGCGACCTCGGCCTGCTCCAGCACGAGCTCGGCGAGCTCCGCGCTGGTCTTCGGGCGGGCGCCGCGGATCTCCTTGCCCAGCAGCTCCTGCACCGACGGGTACGCGTAGAAGGCGCCCTCGGGCTCCGGGCAGGTCACGCCCGGGATCGCCGAGAGCATCTCGACGATGGTGCGGCGGCGCCGGTCGAACGCGGCGCGCATGTCGGCGACGGCGTCCAGCGATCCGCTCACCGCCGCCAGCGCGGCCCGCTGCGACACGTTCGCCACGTTCGACGACAGGTGCGACTGCAGGTTCGCGGCCGCCTTGATCACGTCCTTCGGGCCGATCATCCAGCCGACCCGCCAGCCGGTCATCGCGTAGGTCTTCGCGACGCCGTTGAGGATCACGCAGGTGTCGGCGAGCTCCGGGACCTGCGCGGCGATCGAGACGTGCTCGGCATCGCCGTAGACCAGGTGCTCGTAGATCTCGTCCGTGATGACCCAGATCCCGTTGCGCACCGCCCACTCGCCGATGGCCCGGACCTGCTCCGGCGGGTACACGGCACCGGTGGGGTTGGACGGGGAGTTGAACAGCAGGACCTTGGTGCGCGAGGTCCGAGCGGCCTCCAGCTGCTCGACGCTCGCGAGGAACCCGGTGGTGTCGTCGGTGGGCACCACGACCGGCACGCCCCCGGCGAGCTCGATCGCCTCCGGATAGGTCGTCCAGTAGGGAGCGGGCAGCAGCACCTCGTCGCCCGGGTCGAGCAGCGTGGCGAACGCCTGGTAGACGGCCTGCTTGCCGCCGTTGGTGACCAGCACCTGGCTGGGGTCGACGGTCAGCCCGGAGTCGCGCAGGGTCTTCGCCGCGATCGCCTCCCGCAGTTCCGGCAGGCCCGCGGCGGGGCTGTAGCGGTGGTTGCGCGGGTCGGCGCAGGCCGCGATCGCGGCGTCCACGACGGGCTGCGGGGTGGGGAAGTCGGGCTCGCCGGCGCCGAAGCCGATGACGGGCCGCCCGGCCGCCTTGAGCGCTTTCGCCTTCGAGTCGACCGCGAGCGTCGCGGACTCGCTGATGCCGCCGACGCGGGCGGAGACGCGCCGCTTCGAGGTGCCTGACTCGGACTGGTCCAGTGGTGCTGACATGGGAACATCTTCGCAGAGCGCGAACCGGGGCGGCACGCTCCCCGCCTCGGCGTTCGCCGTTGTCGGACCGCCCGTGCAGGAGGCGCGGAGCGATCCCGTACACTTCCCGTCTTGGGATGCCGGTACACCCGCACCCGAACTCGGCGTAGGCCGGTTTCGGGGCTGGCGTATGGTGTGTTCCGACGCGGCCGACGGTCGCGAAGGGGTGTAGCTCAATTGGCAGAGCAGCGGTCTCCAAAACCGCAGGTTGCAGGTTCGAGTCCTGTCACCCCTGCGTCGATGCACACGGTGAGCGGAGGAAGCAGGCGTGAGCGACGACCGCGAGCAGGGGCCGGACGAGCAGCAGGATGCCGCTCAGCCCTCCAGCGCCGCCGCACGACGCGAGCGTCGCGCCTCCCGCGCTTCCGCCCGGCAGGGCGGTGCGGGCGGGCCGGACTCCGGTGCCACCCGCACAACTGAGTCGAAGGGTCGGCCGACTCCGTCGCGAGACGGCCGGAAGGGTCGGGTCTCGCCGTTCCGCAAGGTGTGGCGCTTCCTGCGCGAGGTCGTCGCCGAGCTGCGCAAGGTCATCTGGCCGACACGCCGGGCACTGATCACCTACACGCTCGTGGTGCTCGTGTTCGTCAGCATTCTGGTGGCGTTCGTCGCCGGCCTGGACGTGCTGTTCGCCAAGGGCGTGCTCTGGTTGTTCGGCTGAGCGCCACGGCCCGCGGCGAACAGCGGGCCGCTGTCGCGCCATCGACCCGGCGCATAACGCACGAGAGGAAGCGAGACCCACTGTGACCTCAGGAGACGGGACCTCCCACGAGGACCAGGAGTTGACCGGCCGGACCGGTGCGCCGGCCGAGGCCGAGGAGTCGGCGGTGGCCGACGACGTCGACTCCGCTCGCGGCGCCGACTCCGGCGAGGACACCGGTTCGACCACCGGCGCCGACGAGGAGGCCTCGGCGGACGACGCGGCGACCGACGAAGCGGCCGAGTCCGCGGAGTCCACCGAGGACGACGGCGCCGAGAGCACCGAAGCCGAAGCGGAGAGCGCCGAGGCCGAGGAAGCCGAAGCCGAGGAAGAGGCCGAGGCCGACCCGGTCGAGGAGCTGCGCGCCGCGCTGCGCCGCGCTCCGGGCGAGTGGTACGTCGTGCACTCGTACGCCGGCTACGAGAACAAGGTCAAGACGAACCTGGAGACCCGCGCCCAGACGCTGGACGTCGAGGACTACATCTTCCAGGTCGAGGTGCCCACCGAAGAGGTCACCGAGATCAAGAACGGCCAGCGCAAGCTGGTGCAGCGCAAGGTGCTGCCCGGCTACATCCTGGTTCGCATGGAGCTCAACGACGCCTCGTGGAGCGCGGTCCGCAACACCCCGGGTGTCACCGGGTTCATCGGTGCGACCTCGCAGCCTTCGCCGCTGGGCATCAACGACGTGCTGAAGTTCCTCGCGCCGCAGGCGGAGAAGGAAGCGAAGCCGGAGCAGGGCAAGAAGGCCGCCCAGCCCGCCGCGTCCGCGAAGCCCTCGGTCGAGGTGGACTTCGAGGTCGGCGAGTCGATCACCGTCATGGACGGCCCGTTCGCCACGCTGCCCGCGACGATCAGCGAGGTCAACGCCGACAACCAGAAGCTCAAGGTGCTGGTGTCGATCTTCGGCCGGGAGACGCCGGTCGAGCTGTCGTTCAACCAGGTTTCCAAGATCTGACCGGTTCCCCGGAAGCCCGGCGACGGGCCGACGAGGGGATTCCGGCGGCTGCGGCAGGCTCTGGCAGGACCTGCCGCGGGAACGGGCGATGCCACCGTCGTGGTCCCCGCCCGTGCCCGGCCCGTCCTCGGGTCGGGCGAACGGACACCGAAGACACTAGGAAGCTAGAGATGCCGCCCAAGAAGAAGAAGCTCGCAGCGATCATCAAGCTGCAAATCTCGGCAGGCCAGGCCAACCCGGCTCCGCCCGTCGGCCCGGCGCTGGGCCAGCACGGCGTGAACATCATGGAGTTCTGCAAGGCCTACAACGCCGCCACGGAAAGCCAGCGCGGCGACGTGGTGCCGGTCGAGATCTCCGTGTTCGAAGACCGCTCCTTCACCTTCAACCTGAAGACCCCGCCGGCGGCGAAGCTGCTGCTGAAGGCCGCGGGTGTGCAGAAGGGCAGCGGCGAGCCGCACAAGTCGAAGGTCGGCAAGGTCACCGCGGACCAGATCCGCGAGATCGCGCAGACCAAGATGGTCGACCTCAACGCCAAGGACCTCGACCAGGCCTCGAAGATCATCGCCGGCACCGCCCGGTCGATGGGTCTCACCGTCGAAGGCTGACGAACCGGCACGTGTGGGAGGGCTCGCGCAGCCCTACGCGACCACGACTGATCCACCGTTAAGGACAGAGAATGACTAAGCGCAGCAAGGCATATCAGCAGGCCGCCGAGCTGGTCGACCGCGCGCGGCTGTACGCGCCGCTGGAGGCCGTCGAGCTGGCCAAGAAGACCGCCAAGGTCAAGATGGACCCCACCGTCGAGGTGGCCCTGCGTCTGGGCGTCGACCCGCGCAAGGCCGACCAGATGGTCCGCGGGACCGTGAACCTGCCGCACGGCACTGGCAAGACCGTCCGGGTCATCGTGTTCGCCACCGGGGACAAGGCCGCCGAGGCCGAGGCCGCCGGCGCGGACGCGGTCGGCTCCGAAGACCTCATCGAGCGCATCCAGGGCGGCTGGCTCGACTTCGACGCGGCGATCGCCACCCCGGACCAGATGGCGAAGGTCGGCAAGATCGCGCGAGTCCTCGGGCCGCGCGGCCTCATGCCGAACCCGAAGACCGGCACCGTCACCCCGAACGTCACGAAGGCCGTCTCCGAGATCAAGGGCGGCAAGATCAGCTTCCGGGTGGACAAGCAGGCCAACCTGCACCTGATCATCGGCAAGGCCTCGTTCGACACCACGCAGCTGGTGGAGAACTACGCGGCCGCGCTGGACGAGATCCTGCGTGCCAAGCCGTCCACCTCCAAGGGCCGCTACGTCAAGAAGGTCACCTTCACGACGACGATGGGCCCGGGCATCCCGGTGGACCCGAGCTTGACCCGGAACCTCACCGAGGCTCCTGCCTGACGCGGACTTCCGCTGCGAGCGGGCCGTCCCCGTCCGGGGGGCGCCCCGCTTTCGCATTCTCAGGAGCAGGCGGCGGGTTCGTAGTTGTCGATCTGCCAGCCGCCGTTGGGCTGGCGGGACATGCTGAACTTCCCGAGCGGCGGGCCACCGGACACGCTCAGCGCGCAGGAGTCGACGACGGCCGTGCCCTCGCTCTCCTGGATGACGTCGTTGGTGAAGCGCGGGCTGCTGAACGAGTTCGGTTCGGTGACCTTCTCGTGCGCCGCGACCGCGGCGGCGGCGCAGTCGGCGGTCTGCGAGTAGTAGGCGAAGGCGCTCCCGCCTTCGGGGGTGAACAGGGCGCAGACCTGCTCCGGCTGGTGCGCGACGTAGCCGTAGAAGGCGCGGACGACGCGTTGTGGCGACGGCGGGGTGACGGGCGCGGCGTCCGGGGGAGCGCCGCCGGTCCCACCGCCTCCTCCGCCACCGCCGGTGACGCCACCGAGCAGCTTGGACAGCAGCCAGAACAGCAGCAGCACGACCAGCGCCACCGTCACGAGCAGGAACAGCAGCCTCCCGAGCAGCGGCCGCAGCAGCGACCACAGCAGGACCAGCGCCTTCACCCCCCAGGGCCTGCGCTGGGGCGGTGGGGGGGGGGCGGGCGGTGGGGGCGGTGGTGCGGCCTGCGCGCCGGTGCCGTCCTGCCCGCGCTGCCACTCCTGGAACCGCTGGAACTCCAGGAACCGCTGGTACTGCTCGTACTGCCGGGCCTGCTCGTCGTCGGGTGCGGGCGCGCTCACCGGCGGGGTGCGCGGCGGATCCGGCACGAGTTCGGCGTCCACCACTTCGGGGGTCGCGTCCGGGCGGGGGGTTCGGTCGTCGCGGTGCGACTCGTTCGGGTCGGCCACGAATGACATCTTGCCGTGCCGGGCAAGGGTGGTGATCGTCCCGCGCCGCGGCGGTTGCGTCGGGCCGCCCACCTGCGGGGGTGCCGTCCGAGCTGCCGCGGGGGTGCAGTACTCTGGTCGCAGTTCCACCCAAGACCGCTGGTCTTTCCACGCGTCGCTCGCGATGCGCGGAAACGAAGGTCCCGTTGCGATGCGGGCGGCCCGCGCAGGAGGACGTGGCCGCACCTGAGCGCGCATGCGCGCCGGTGCTGAGTTTCCGCCCCGTGCCTGCTGCGCCGGGGCGTTTTTCGTCTCCTCGGGATCGTCAACCGGCTACGAATCCGCTTTCGCGGGATTCCGAGTCGATCGAAGAGAGGAGGCGACATGGCAAAGCCGGAGAAGGTCGACGCGGTCGAAGAGATCGCTTCGCGGTTCAACACCGCGACCACCACCGTGGTGACCGAGTACCGCGGGCTGTCCATGGCGCAGCTGGGGCAGCTGCGCACCGCCCTGGGCGAGGGCACGACCTACCGGGTCGCGAAGAACACGCTCGTCAAGCGGGCCGCCGAGCAGTCCGGGGTCGAAGGCCTCGACGACCTGTTCGTCGGCCCCACCGCGATCGCCTTCATCGAGGGCGAGCCGGTGGACGCGGCGAAGGCGCTCCGCGATTTCGCCAAGGACAACCAGGCCCTGGTGATCAAGGGCGGCTACATGGACGGCCGCGCGATCTCGGTTTCCGAGGTCGAGCGGATCGCCGACCTGGACTCGCGCGAGGTCACGCTGTCCAAGCTGGCCGGCGCGCTGAAGGGCAAGCTGAACCAGACCGCAGGCCTGTTCGCCGCTCCGGCGTCCCAGGTCGCGCGCCTGGCCGCCGCGCTGCAGGAGAAGAAGGGCGCCGAGTCGGACTCCTGATCCGTCCCGGCCCGGAACGCTGCGCGCGCGCCGGGATTCCGCCCGCACATCGCACCCGTTCGCCGAGGCGGACGCAGATCTGAAAGGAACGCCGTCATGGCCAAGCTGAGCAACGACGAGCTGCTGGACGTCTTCAAGGAAATGACGCTGCTGGAGCTCTCCGAGTTCGTGAAGCAGTTCGAGGAGACCTTCGACGTCACCGCCGCCGCCCCGGTCGCGGCCGTGGCCGCCCCGGCCGCCGGTGGCGCTGCCGCCGAGGTCGAGGAGCAGGACGAGTTCGACGTCGTCCTCGAGGACGCCGGCGACAAGAAGATCCAGGTCATCAAGGTCGTCCGCGAGGTCGTCTCCGGCCTGGGCCTGAAGGAGGCCAAGGAGCTCGTCGAGGGCGCCCCGAAGGCCCTCCTGGAGAAGGTCGACAAGGACAAGGCCAACGAGGCCAAGGCCAAGCTGGAGGAGTCCGGCGCCAAGATCACCCTGAAGTGATCTCCCGCCGGCCGGGCACCGCTCACGCGGTGTCACGGTCGGCATGCACTTCCGCCGCGAACCGGAATGCTCAGCGGAGGGCGCCGGGCGGTCCGCGAATCGATCGGATAACGATCGTCGCGGGAGATCCGTGCACTGGATCTCCCCGTCCGCCCGGCCCGCGTTGAAAAGATCATTCCGCGAGTGGCATGAGAAGGGGGGGACCCACCCCGGGTGCCCGCCTTTTTGCGGTCCGTGCACATTTCATTGATTTTTTCGGTCTGCGAAACCACAGATCCGGACAGTTCGGAACGATTTGCGCCGCGCTCTGGGAATCTAACTGAACTCGTGAGTAACCTGTGCGCGTCTCGCTCGTTGCATAGGTGTGACGCTCCTGACGTCGGTTAGTCGAGTCACATATGCGAGGCTCCCCGTTCGGGTGCGCTACTGCACTTGGCGGAGTGATGCCAGCGAGTAACGCGGCCAACGAAGGAACGCGGAGGTGCCGGATGGGTGTCGAGGTCAGGGTCGAGGGCTTGTCCAAGTCCTTCGGCGCGCAGACCATCTGGCGGGACGTGACGCTGACCCTGCCGACCGGCGAGATCAGCGTGCTGCTGGGTCCGTCGGGCACCGGCAAGTCGGTCTTCCTGAAGTCCTTGGTGGGGCTGCTGAAGCCGGAGCAGGGCAAGGTTCTGATCGACGGCGTCGACGTCTGCGACTGCGCGGAGAAGGACCTCTACGAGATCCGGAAGCTTTTCGGCGTGCTGTTCCAGGACGGCGCCTTGTTCGGCTCGATGAACCTCTACGACAACATCGCCTTCCCGCTGCGCGAGCACACCCGGAAGAACGAGTCCGAGGTGCGCCAGGTCGTGATGGAGAAGATGGAGATGGTCGGCCTGCTCGGTGCCGAGACCAAGCTGCCGGGCGAGATCTCCGGCGGCATGCGCAAGCGCGCCGGGCTCGCCAGGGCGCTGGTGCTCGATCCCGAGATCCTGCTGTTCGACGAGCCGGACTCCGGCCTGGATCCGGTGCGCACGGCCTACCTGAACCAGCTGATCGTGGACCTGAACGCGCAGATCGACGCGACCTGCCTGATCGTCACGCACGACATCAACACGGCCCGCACGGTGCCGGACAACATCGGGATGCTGTTCCGCCGCAACCTGGTGATGTACGGGCCGCGGGAGGTGCTGCTGACCTCGACGGAACCGGTGGTGGAGCAGTTCCTCAACGGCCGCAGGCAGGGCCCGATCGGGATGAGCGAGGAGAAGGACGCCGGCCAGGCGGCCGCCGAGCTCGCCGAGCTGCGCGGGGAGCAGGGCGTCCCGCACATCATGCCCCAGCTGGAGGCGACGCCGGGCCTGCCGGAGCGCACCGCGGTGCGGCGCAGGCAGGACCGGGTGATGGCGAACCTGGGTTCGCTGACCCCGTCGGCGCAGCAGGAGATCTTCAAGAGCCTCACCCCGCAGGAGCGGGAGCGCTACGGGATCCGCGAAGGAGCCCCGGCGACCGCGGGCGTGCGCAGCGGCACCCTGTCGCAGGGCGAGGTCGCGCAGGTACCGCAGCAGCCCGCCGCGGCCGCGCAGCAGGCTCCGCAGGGACCGGCCGAGCAGACGACGCCGAACCCGACGACGCCGAACCCCGCGACCCGGCACCCCGCCCCGCAGCAACCGGCGGCCGCCCCGCAGGGCAGGCCCGCTCAGACCCCGGGTTCGCACGGACCCGCCCAACCCGGACACGGGGCGCGCCCCTCGCCGCGGCCCCGCCCGCGCGGGGAACCGCCGCTGCAGTCCGGTTTCCAGCCCGATGACGAACCGGTGAGCGCGCGCCGCCGCTGGTTCGGACGCCGCAAAGGTGGTGAGCAGTGAGCGCACCGCCCACGCGATCGCGGGCGAGCAGCGCACGATCCTTCCCGGGATCGGGAGCATTGCGCGAGACGGGCCGGTTGTTCGCACTGGGACTGGACGTGGTCCGGTCCATCCCGAGCCGGCCGTTCCAGTTCCGTGAGTTCATCCAGCAGTGCTGGTTCATCGCCAGCGTGACCATCCTGCCCACCGCGCTGGTGGCGATCCCGTTCGGCGCGGTCATCGCGCTGCAGCTGGGTTCGCTGACCCGCCAGATCGGCGCCCAGTCGTTCACCGGTGGCGCGAGCGTGCTGGCGATCATCCAGCAGGCCAGCCCGATCGTGACGGCGCTGCTGATCGCCGGTGCCGGTGGTTCGGCGATCTGCGCCGACCTCGGCTCGCGGAAGATCCGCGACGAGATCGACGCGATGGAGGTGCTCGGCGTCTCCGTGGTGCAGCGGCTGGTGGTGCCGCGGGTGCTGGCGGCGATCCTGGTGGCGGTGCTGCTCAACGGCATGGTCAGCGTCGTCGGCGTGCTCGGCGGCTACTTCTTCAACGTGATCATGCAGGGCGGTACGCCCGGCGCCTACATGGCGAGCTTCAACGCGCTGGCGCAGCTGCCGGACGTGTGGATCAGCGAGCTCAAGGCCTTGATCTTCGGTTTCCTGGCGGGCGTGGTCGCGGCCTACCGCGGGTTGAACCCGCCGCCCGGGCCGAAGGGCGTGGGCGACGCGGTGAACCAGGCCGTGGTGATCACCTTCCTGCTGCTGTTCGCGGTGAACTTCATTCTGACCACGATCTACCTGCAGGTCGTGCCGCCCAAGGGGATGTGAGCGGGCATGACGACGATGACGCAGCGCTTGAAGAGCGTGGCTCGACGGCCACTTCAGATGCTCGACGATCTGGGCGACCAGATGTCGTTCTACCTGCGGACGCTGGGCTGGATCCCGAAGTCCGTCACCCGCTACGCCAAGGAGACGCTGCGGCTGCTGACCGAGGTCAGCTTCGGTAGCGGGGCGCTCGCGGTGATCGGCGGCACGGTCGGCGTGATGATCGGCATGACGCTGTTCACCGGCACCGTGGTGGGCCTGCAGGGCTACGCGGCGCTGAACCAGCTGGGCACCTCGGCGTTCGCCGGGTTCGTCTCGGCCTACTTCAACACCCGCGAGATCGCGCCGCTGGTCGCCGGGCTGGCGCTGTCGGCGACGGTCGGGTCCGGGTTCACCGCGCAGCTCGGCGCGATGCGGATCTCCGACGAGATCGACGCGCTGGAGGTCATGGGCGTGCCGAGCCTGCCGTACCTGGTGACGACCCGGGTGATGGCCGGGTTCGTGGCGGTGGTGCCGCTGTACGTGCTGGGGCTGCTCACCTCGTACCTGGCGGCGCGGACGGTGACGGTGCAGCTGTACGGGCAGTCGGCGGGCACCTACGACCACTACTTCAACCTGTTCCTCCCACCGGAGGACGTGCTGTGGTCCTTCGGGAAGGTGCTGGTCTTCAGCGTCGTGGTGATCATGACGCACTGCTACTACGGCTACCGGGCCAGCGGCGGTCCGGCGGGCGTCGGCGTCGCGGTGGGGCGCGCGGTGCGCACCGCGATCGTGACGACGGCCCTGCTCGACTTCTTCCTCAGCCTCGCGATCTGGGGCACCACGACGACGGTTCGGATCACGGGATGAGTACTCGCACGGCACTGCTCACGGTGCGGCGCAGGCTGCTCGGCCTGGCGCTGCTGATGGTCATCGTGCTGTTCCTGGCGTTCTCGATCGCCACCTACCAGCGGGCCTTCGAGTCCACTGTGAACGTGGTGCTGAAGGCGGCGTCCACCGGGAACCAGCTGATGCCGGACTCGGACGTCAAAGCCCGCGGCATGATCATCGGCCGGGTCTCCGAGGTGCGGCCTGTCGACGGCGGTGCGGAGTTGCACTTGGCGTTGGAGCCGGAGAAGGCGCGGTTGTTGCCGTCGAACGTGTCGGCGCGGTTGTTGCCGCGGACGTTGTTCGGGGAGCGGTACGTGTCGTTGGACGTGCCGGAGCGGGCGTCGTCGGTGCGGTTGGCTTCGGGTGATGTGATCTCGCAGGATCGGACGCGGGCGTCGGTGGAGTTGGAGACGGTGCTGGCGGACACGATGCCGGTGCTGGAGGCGATCCACCCGGACGATCTGGCGGTGACGTTGAATTCGTTGAGCCAGGCGTTGGACGGTCGTGGTGAGTCGATCGGGGACACGATCTCGCGGTTGAACGAGTACGTGGCGGGGTTGAACCCGTCGGTGCCGCAGTTGCAGGAGAACCTGCGGCAGCTGGTCGGGGTGGCGGAGACCTACGAGCAGGCGGCGCCGGACGTGCTGGCGGCGCTGGGTGATCTGTCGCAGACCTCGCGGACGTTGGTGGACCAGCAGGAGAACCTGCGCAGACTCACCTCCCAGCTGACGACCACGTCGAACGACGCCACCGGGTTCCTCGAAGCCAACGGCGACGACCTGATCCGGCTCGGCGAGTCGGCGCGGCCCACCGCGGACGTGTTCGCGAAGTACTCCCCGGCGTTCCCCTGCTTCCTCAAGGGCATGGCCGACTACGTGCCGCTGATCGACCAGGCGTTCGGCGTGGGCACGGAGGAACCGGGCCTGCACATCACGCTGGAGATCGTGCCGAACCGCGGCAAGTACGTCCCGAACCAGGACGAGCCGGTGTACGGCGACAAGCGCGGCCCGCGCTGCTACGACTTCGTGAACGGCCCCAAGCCCTTCCCGCAGTACCCGCCGGACGGCCCGCTCAACGACGGTTCGGTGCCGCCGCCGGCGTCCCGCACCGGCAACGACGGCCTGCTGCCCAGCGGCGGTGCTCCCGCGAGCACCACGCCGCAGGCGGCGCCCGCCTCCGACGACCTCGGAGTGCAGAACTCGCCGGCCGAACGGGACATGGTCTCGACGGTGCTGGCACCCACGATCGGTGAGCCCGCCCAGAACGTGCCCGGCTGGGGTTCGCTGCTGGTGGGCCCGGTCCTGCGCGGAGCGGAGGTGAGCTACCGGTGAACGCGCGCGGCGTCTTCGGCCCCCTGGTCAAATTCGGCATCTTCGTGCTCGTCACGTTGCTGGCGACCGGGGTCCTGGTGATCACCATCGCGAACAACGACCTGCGGTCCGCGGAGAACTACAAGGCCCGGTTTACCGACGCGACCGCCCTCAACGTGGGCGACGAGGTCCGCATCTCCGGCGTCAAGGTCGGCCAGGTCGAGGACGTGCAGGTGGTGGACCGGCGGACCGCCGAGGTCGAGTTCAGCGTCTCGGAGCGCAAGCTGCCCAAGTCGGTCCGGGCGACGATCAAGTACCGGAACCTGGTGGGGCAGCGCTACGTGGCGCTGGAGCAGGGCGCGGGCGCGCCGAACGACTACCTGCCCGCGGGCGGCACCATCCCGCTCGCCCAGACCAAACCGGCGCTGGACCTCACGGTGCTGCTCGGCGGGTTCAAACCGCTGTTCCAGGCGCTGTCGCCGGACGACGTGAACAAGTTGTCCTACGAGATCATCCAGGTCCTGCAGGGCGAGGGCGGCACGGTGCAGAGCCTGCTGTCGCACACCGCGTCGCTGACCTCCACGCTCGCCGCGAAGGACCAGGTGATCGGCGAGGTCGTCACCAACCTGAACAACGTGCTCGGCACCGTCAACGCCCGCGACGACCAGCTGTCCGGCCTGATCGTGCAGCTCCAGCAGGTCGTGTCCGGGCTGTCCGAGGACCGCGAGTCCATCGGGGACGCGGTGGGCGCGCTGGACGGGCTCACCAACACCACCGCCGGCCTGCTGACCGAGGCGCGACCGCCGCTGCAGCAGGACATCGCCGGGCTCGGCGAGCTGTCCAAGAACCTCAACGACAACGAGGACATCACCGAGCGGACCCTCCAGAACATGCCCGACAAGCTGGAGACGATCACGCGCACCGGTACGCACGGCGCCTGGTTCAACTTCTTCCTGTGCGGGCTGTCCGGGAAGGTCGGCATCGGCGACGTCAACATCCCGCTGCCGCTGATGCCCGTGACCCAGCCGAGGTGCCAAGGATGACGTCTTTCCAGAAACGCGATCCGCTGAAGATCGGCATCGCCGGCCTGCTGGTGCTGCTGATCGGGTTCGTCATCGCGATGAACTTCGAGCGGCTGCCGCTGATCAGCGGCAGCCGCTACCAGGCGAACTTCAGCGAGGCCGCCGGGCTGATGCCGGACAACGAGGTCCGGGTGGCCGGGGTGAAGGTCGGCACCGTCAGCTCCGTCGAGCTCGAAGGCGACCACGTGGCCGTCTCGTTCCGGGTCAAGGACACCTGGATCGGGAACAACACCACCGCCGCCATCAAGATCAAGACCTTGCTGGGGCAGAAGTACCTGGCGCTGGATCCGCGCGGTGACCGCGAGCAGTCCGGTTCGGACCCGATCCCGCTGAACCGGACCATGGCTCCCTACGACGTGATCGAGGCGTTCAGCGGCCTGCAGCGCACCGTCGGCAGCATCGACACCGAGCAGCTCGCCGAGAGCTTCCAGACGCTGTCCGACACGTTCTCCGACACCCCCGACGACGTGCGCGGCGCGCTCAACGGGCTGTCCGCGCTGTCGCAGACCATCTCCTCCCGCGACCAGCAGCTCAAGGAGCTGCTGGCGAACACCGCGAACGTCTCCCGCACCGTCGCCGACCGCAACGCCGAGTTCGAGAAGCTGCTCGCCGACGGGAACCTGCTGCTGCAGGAGGTCCGCGAGCGGCGCGACCAGATCAGCTCGCTGCTCGACGGCACCCGGGCCCTCTCCGCCCAGCTGAGCGGACTCGTCGACGACAACCAGGCGCAGCTCGGACCGACCCTGGCCCAGCTGGACAAGGTCACCAAGATGCTGCAGCGCAACCAGGACAACCTCGACCGCAGCATCGAGGCGTTCGGCCCGTTCACCCGGGTGTTCTCGAACGTGCTCGGCACCGGCCGCTGGTTCGACACCTACATCTGCGGTCTGCTGCCGCCCAGCGTCGGCCCGATCAACCCGGAGGGCTGCAAGCCATGAGCACCCGGAAACCACCCCTCACCAGCATGATCGCGATCGCCTGCGCGGTGGCGCTGCTGGCCACCGGTGCCGTGTGGTGGCTGTTCTACGGGGCGAACGAGAAGCGCGTCACCGCCTACTTCTCCGCCGCGGTCGGCGTCTACCCCGGTGGGGACGTGCGGATGCTCGGCGTCCCGATGGGCACCGTCGACCAGGTCGAACCGCACGGGCAGACCGTGAAGGTCACCATGTCGCTGGACCGCGACGTGGACGTGCCCGCCGAGGTGAACGCGGTGCTCGTCTCGCCGAGCGTCGTCAGCGACCGGTACGTGCAGCTCGCCCCGGTCTACAAGGGAGGGCCGAAGCTAGCCGACGGCGCCGTCATCCCGAAGGAGCGCACCGCCACCCCCGTCGAGCTCGACGAGGTGTACCGCAGCCTCAACGACATCACCGCGGCGCTCGGGCCGGACGGCGCGAACAAGGACGGGGCGCTGACCCGGCTGCTCGACACCGGTGCCGCCAACCTCGACGGCAACGGCCAGGCGCTCGCCGACACGCTGCAGCACCTCGGCCAGGCGGGCAGCACGCTCTCCGGCAGCAGCAAGGACCTGTTCGCCACCGTCGACAACCTGCAGCGGTTCACCACCATGCTCAACGACAACGACGAGCAGGTGCGCCGGTTCAACACCCAGATGCAGGACGTCAGCTCGTTGCTGGCGGGGGAGCGGGAGGACCTCGGCGCGTCCTTCGCCGAACTCGCCGTCGCGCTCGGCAAGGTCGAGCAGTTCGTGCGGGAGAACCGCGGGCAGCTCAAGTCCAACGTGGACCAGCTCAACGGCGTCGCCCAAGTGCTGGTGAACCAGAAGGCGGCCCTGTCCGAATCGCTGCGGGACGCGCCGCTGGCGCTGGGCAACCTGCAGAACTCCTACAACGCCGCCTCCGGGACCCTCGACACCCGCGCGGTCATCAACGAGCTGAACGAGCCGCCGCTGGTGGGGGTGTGCAAGCTCGTCCGCCAGCCCACCGCCGGAACCCCGCTGCAACTGCCGGACAACGTGCTCGACGCGTGCAACGCGATCCAGCCGGTGCTGGACGGGATCCTGCCGTTCACCAGCATCGCCGACCTGCTCTCGCAGGCGCAGGGCAACCCGCCCGCGCAGCAGAACGGCGCGGCCACCGGCGACCCGGCGCTGCCGCTCGGCGGCGTCGGCACCCCGCTCGTCACCGGAGGTGGCCAGTGATCGGCCGTGCAACCCCGGCCGGCCGTGCCGGGAAGGTCCTCGCCCTCGCCACCAGCGCGCTCGTGCTGGTGAGCGGCTGCGGGTTCACCGGCGTCTCCGGCTTACCCCTGCCCGGTGGCGCCGACCTCGGCGACAAGCCCTACCGGGTGAAGGTGCGCTTCGACGACGTGCTCGACCTGGTGCCCAACGCCGGGGTGCGGGTCAACGACGTGCCCGTCGGGCGGGTCAGCACGATCGGGCTCGCCGACGGCTCCTGGGACGCCGAAGCCGTTCTGGAGGTCAACCGGGACGTGAAGCTGCCCGGCAACGCCATCGCCCGGCTCCGCCAGTCCAGCCTGCTCGGCGAGAAGTACGTCGAACTCGCCGCGCCGCCCGCACCGGAAGCACCGCAGGGCCGGCTCATCAACGGCGACGTGATCAGTCTGGACCGCAGCGGCCGCAACCCCGAGGTCGAAGAAGTCCTCGGTGCGCTGTCCCTGCTGCTCAACGGCGGCGGCGTCGCCCAGCTGCAGAACATCACCCGCGAGCTCAACACCGCCCTCGACGGGCGGGAGGCCGACGCCCGCAGCCTGCTCGGAAACCTCGACGAACTCGTCGCCGGGCTCGACGCGCAGCGCGACGACATCACCCGCGCGCTGGACAGCGTCAACCGGCTCTCCGCCAGCCTCGACGCGCAGCGCGGCAACATCGACACCGCGCGGCGCGACCTCGAACCCGGGCTGAAGGTGCTCAACGACCAGCGGACCCAGCTGGTCACCATGCTGCAGTCGCTGGACGAGCTCTCCGGGGTCGCCACCGACGTGGTCAACCGCAGCCAGGACGACCTGGTGCACAACCTGCAGGCGCTGCAGCCGACGCTCGCGCAGCTCGAAGCCGCGGGCGACGACCTGCCGAAGTCCTTCGAGATCCTGCTGACCTACCCGTTCACCGACGGCGCCGTGCAGGGCATCAAGGGCGACTACACCAACCTGTACATCGACGCGGACCTCAACCTCACCAACATCCTCGGCAACATCGGCCGCTCCCGGCAGCCGCTGGTCCAGCTGCCCGGCGCCCCGCCGCTGCCGCTGCAACCGCAGCCCCAGCCCGGCACCACGGCCCCGCAGCCGCCCCCGGAGACGTCCACCGAGCCGAGCACCGAACCGGACGAGAAGGACGGCGGGCTGCTCGACTTCCTGTTCGGAGGCGATGACTGATGCTCACGCGCAAAACCCGCCTGCAGGTCATCGCGTTCGTGGTGATCGCGTTCGTCGGCATCGGTTACGCGGGCGCCCGCTACGCCGGGCTGGACCGGCTGCTCGGCCCCCGCGGCTACGTGGTGACCATGAACCTCGCCGATTCCGGCGGCATCTTCGACAACGCCGAGGTCACCTACCGGGGCGTGCCCATCGGACGCGTCGGGGAGATGAAGCTGACCTCCGACGGCATCGAAGTGCCCTTGGACATCGACGCGGGCCACGACCGCATCCCGCGGGACGTGGACGCCGTCGTCACCAACCGGTCCGCCGTCGGCGAGCAGTACGTCGACCTGCGGCCCCGGACCGGCTCCGGGCCGTACCTGAAGGACGGGTCGGTCATCGAGCGGCAGGCCACCAGCACGCCGCTGCCGGTCGAAGAGCTCATGACCAACCTGGACGACTTCTCCAAGTCGGTGCCCCCGGACTCGCTGCGGACCGTCGTCGACGAGCTCGGCACCGCGTTCCGCAACAACGGCGGCAACCTGCAGCGGGTGCTCGACACCACGCGCGAGTTCACCACCGAAGCCCAGCAGCACCTGCCGCAGACCCGGAAGCTGCTGGAGGACGGCACCACCGTGCTCGCCACCCAGAACGAGCAGGGCTCCGCGATCCGCTCCTACAGCTCCGACCTGCGGTTGCTGGCCGAGCAGCTGCGCAGCTCCGACCCGGACATCCGCAACCTGATCAAGCAGGCGCCGCCCGCCGCGCGCCAGGTCAGCGGGCTGCTCAACGAGACCGGGCCGCAGCTCGGCACCCTGGTGCGGAACCTCACCAGCACCACCGACCTGCTCGCCGCGAACACCGATGGGATCGAGCAGCTGCTGGTCACCTACCCGATGGTCTCCGCTGGCGGCTACAGCGTGGTGCCCGGCGACGGCACCGCCCACTTCGGGCTGGCGCTGAACATCTTCGACCCGCTGCCGTGCACGGCCGGTTACGAAGCGACCCAGAAGCGTGCGGGCAACGACCTGGCGCCGACACCGCTGAACACTGATGCACACTGTGCGGAGCCGCCGGGCAGCCCGATCAACGTGCGCGGCGCTCAGAACGCCCCCGGACAGTGAGCCAGCCCGACGGCACCGCGAAACGAGGTGAGCCGATGACCGAGAACGCGGCCGAACCCGGCCCGGAGACCGAGAACCGCCCGACCGCGAGACGACCGTGGCCCGTGCTGGTCTCGGGAATCGCGCTGGCCGTCGCCGTGGTGGCCGCCCTGGTCACCGGCATCACCTGGGCCGTCGCCGCCAGCAACGGCAACGCCGCCTACGCGGCCGAACGGGACGACGCGCTGCAGGCGGGCACCCAGGCGATCATCAACTTCAACACGCTGGACTTCCGCGACGTGCAGCCCGGGCTCGACCTGTGGGAGCGGTCCTCCACCGGCCCGCTGCACGAGGACGTGGTGCGCGGGCGGCAGCAGTACGCCGACAGCATCACGCAGGCCAAGACGGTCACCAAGGCGGAAGTCCTCTCCGCCGGGCTCACCGAGCTCAACGACCGCGCGGGCAAGGCCCGCATGATCGCGGTGGTGAAGGTCACCGTCACCCCGGAAGGCCAGCAGCCCGCCGAGAAGCGCAGCCGGTACCAGGCCGAACTGACCCGCGAGGGCCAGGACTGGAAGCTCAGCGTCCTCGGCCCCGTCGCGGTCGGCTGATCCCCCGAGCAAGCCGCCGAACCCGTACGCACTAGGAGTGGTTCCCGTGCCCCATCCCCGTCGTCCCGGATCGACGTCGCGGCGGCGCGTCGCCGGTCAGCGCAACCGCACCGGTTCGCAGAACTCCGGTTCGCGGATCGGGTTGAACCGGCCGGAGGAGGAGGCGACGCCGGCGGGTGCCGAATCGTCCGATGTGGACGGTTCGACGTCCGGTGTGCGGGAGTCCGCCGCGGAGGCCGGGCGGGAGGCCGCCGGTGACCGGGCTGCTGCGGTCGAGCAGGACGGTGCCGACGACCAGGATTCCGTTGCTGCTGACCAGGAATCCGGTGCCGCCGACGAGGAATCCGGTGCCGCCGACGAGGAGACCGCTCGGTCCGCGTCCTCCACGGTCGCCTCGGAGGGCGAGCCCGCAGGCACCGGCGACGCCCTCGAACCGGACGATTCCGGGGAAGCGGACTCCGACGGGACCGAGCAGCGCTTCCACGCCGTCGCCGACCTGCCCGCCGACGACCGGACCGGCACCGAACCCGCCGACCCGTCCGGCGCGGCCGAGCCCGGAGCGGACCAGCCCACCGATGAGCACGGCGGCGCCGACGCCGAGCGGAGCCGGAACACCGGGCTCGTCGCCGCCCTGCTCGCGGTGACCGTCGTGCTCGCCGGACTCGCGACCTGGTTCGGCGTCGAGGCCTACGGCGCGTTCTACGGCAATCGGGCGCTCGCCGACCAGGCAGGCACCAGCGAGGTGAACGGGCAGATCACCGACGGCGTCGAGAAGATCTTCTCCTACGACTTCGCCGACACCGGCAAGACCGAGCGCGCGGCGAAGGACCTGCTCGTCGGCCGCGCCGTCGGTGAGTACGAGCAGCTGTTCACCACCGTCAAGCAGCAGGCGCCCATCCAGAAGCTGGTCGTCACCACCACGGTCAAGGCCAGCAGCGTCACCCGGTTGGAAGGCGACCGCGCCGAGGTGCTGCTGTTCGTGGACCAGAACGCCACCCGCACCGACATCGGCGGCGAACCGTCGGTCGGGCCCGCGCAGGTCGTCATCAGCGCGGAGCGGCACGGCGACCAGTGGAAGATCGCGAACATCAGCCAGCACTGACCGCCCGCGGCGAGCGCCCCGCACCGGTGCGCTCGCCGATCTGGGCTGGCCGCCGGTCTGGGCTAGCGCGATCAGGGCCCGACGTGCAGGTGCGCCGACCAGCGCGACGGCATGTCCGGGAACTCGGCGCGCAGCCGCCGGGCCACGTCGTGCAGGGCGTGCGAGGAACGGCCGGTGTCGAACTCCTCCGCGCCGAACACCGCCTCGTAGACCTCCGAGTGCACCTCCAGCGCGCACTCCTCGTCGACCTCCCACAACGAGCCGATGACGTGCGCGAAGCCCGCGAAGCCCAGGGCCGTCGCCAGCGGCACCGCCGCCGCCGACGGGGCGTCCACGAAGGTCGAGCAGCGGCCCAGGTAGCCGAACTCCGTCTGGTGCAGGCCCAGCTGGCCCATCTCGACCAGCCCCAGCCCCCGCTGCGGCGGTTCCCGGTCCAGCACCAGTCCGGCCGCGGGCTGCGCCGGGTACTGGGCGCTCGGTTCGCACACGTGCACCCACGCCGCGCCGGGCAGCAGCTGCTGCAGCTCCGTGGCCGACGTCGTCGCCGGGGACAGCACCTCCGCGTCCGGCCAGTAACGGGCGAGGATCTGGTTCTCCCTGGGCAGCTCCCGCGCGCCCGGCTCCAGCGAGTCCGCCGCCACCAGCGCCCGGCCCTGGTCCGGGACCGGCCGGTGCCGGGTCTCGTTCAACGCGCCCAGCGTCGGGGCGTACGAGGACACCACCCGGTCCAGGGTGCTCGCCCCGTCCCGCGCCGCGGCCGCGTGCAGCGGCAGGAAGCCCAGCGGCCCCAGCACGCACCACCACAGCCGCGGCCAGCGCTGGCCCTCCGCCGGCGGCTGCACGTATCCCATCCGGTCCAGCACCGGGCGGGTGACGTTGTGCCACGCCCAGTCCAGCGCCTCCAGCAGCGCGCGCTGATCGCGCTGGTCGGTCACGCCTAACCCGGCCCTGGCCTGCTCGGCGGCCGCCTCCGGGCCCGCGCCCGGCAGCGGGACGGTCAGCACCCGGCCCGCGACCAGCACCAGCGCGTCCGAGCGGTACCGGCTCAGGTTGACCAGCACCACCGAGCCCTCCTCGCCCTCCCCGGCGAGGTCGGCGAACGGGCGCAACCGCAGGTGGTTCGCGTGCGCCGGATCGGAGCGCACCTCGCGCAGCAGGTCTTCCCATGCGTCGACCAGCCGGGCGCGCAGCGCGCCGCCCTCCGCCGGGTCGGTGAGCGCGGGCTCGCCCGGTGGCCGGTCCAGCAGCCGGCGAAGCCGGACGGCTTCGTCGGCGAGCTCCGGGTGGTCGCGGTGCAGCGCACCGAGCTCGCCGCCCGCGGGCAGGAAGTCCGACAGCAGCGCGGCGTGGCCGTGTTCCAGCAGCTCCACGGCGCGCTCCGGTTCGCCGTTCTCCACCGCGCACGCGGCCGCGTCCGCGGCGATCCGCGCCCACCGCTGCTGCATCGCGGGGGCGGCCACCGCCCGCTTCGCCCGGGTGACCAGCGGCAGCAGTTCCACCGCCGTGGTGAATGACTCCACCGCCTCCGACCAGCGCTGGGCACCCGCGGCGAGCCTGCCGTTCAGGCTCGCGGCCCGCAGCCGCTGATCGGCGGGTGCGGACGGCTGCGCGGCGGCCTCGGCGAGCACCCGCCGCGCCCAGCGGTAGAACCGGCGCCTGCCGGTGCGCTGGTGCAGCGACTGCAGGGCCCGGCCCAGGTGGGTGGCCACGGCGGCCCGCTCCGGCGCGTCGGCGGACATCGCCTCCAGCGCGCGGTCGAACCACTCCACGGCGGCTTCCAACTCGCCGGTGCGGGTGGTGCGGCGGAACCGGTGCGCGGCGATCACGCCGAGCTGCGCCCACGCCAGGTGCTGCGGGGTCTCGGGCGCGGTGGCCGCTTGGTCGCACACCTGCTTGGCGCGGTCCAGGTCGTCCTCGTCCGCGGTGTTCTCGTAGCGGGTCAGCAGGGTCAGCGCCAGCGAGTGCAGCACCTTGCCGTCCAGCGATCCCTCGGCCGACGCCTCCCCGGCGGCGACCGCGGTGTCGAGCGCGTCGGCCTCCGCGCCGTGCAGGAAGTGCCTGCGCAGCAAGGCCCCGTAGCCGGCGAGCGCGAACGACCGCTCGGGGTCCTCGGCCGCCATGCCGCGGGCGCTCACCGCGTAGGCGCGCAACGTGCGGCGCAGCGGGCCCGGCTCGCCGGTGCTGTCCACGTGCTCGGCGGTCGATTCGGCCAGCAGCACCAGAGCGCGCCCGAGCAGCGGGTGCCCGGGGCTGAGCACGCCCAGCACGCCGATCAGCTCGCCGATGCCCGCCTCCAGGTCGGCGAGGTCCCCGGCCTGCTCGAAGCGCAGCCGCAACGCGCTGGCCAGGTGGCACAGCGCTCCCCGGCGCGCCTCCCCGTCGGCCAGCCCGTCGGCCCCGCGCCGCAGGTGCGTGATGCCTTCGTCCAGGTCCTGCGCCGAGCCGTTGCGCTGGTAGCGGCGCAGCAGCGCGGCACCCAGGTTGATCCGCAGCTCCGCGGCCTCGGTGCCCCCGCCGCGGGAGGCCGCCCGCGCCGCCTCCCGGAACACGTCGATCGACTCGTCGTCCGAGCGGGGGTCGCCCGCGAGGCGCGCGTGCGTCTTCAATGCGTTCGCCAGCCGGACCAGGGTCATGATCCGCCGCGGATCGCGCCGCGGCGTCTGCTCGGTGGCCAGCCGGGCCGCGCGCACCGATTCCGCGGCGTGCGCGGGGTCCTCCCCGGTGACGGCGAGCTCGGTCAGCGCCAGCGCCAGGTTGCACTGGTAGAGCACCAGGTCGGGGTCGTCCTGGTGCGCGCCGGTCGAGGCGTCCCGGTAGTAGCCGACCGCGTCCTCCAGGTCCTCGACCTGCTTGCTCTGCAAGTACCGCAGCTGGGCGGCGCTGCCGAGGTTGTTCAGCACGCCCGCGCGCGCCGGATCGCGGTCGTCGAGCACGCCCGCGGTCGCGCGGAACACCTCGGTCACCCAGGGCAGCTGCTCGAAGTCGAGGGTGGAGATGACGGCGTTCATCGCGGTGATGGCGTCGGCGTACCGCTGCTGCGGGCTTGGGCGGTCCTGGGCGGTCGCTCGGGTGGTGTCCGCGGGGGCGCTGGGCCGGGCCTGGCCGCCGGAGCGGTCCGCCGCGGCCTGGCCCTCCGCGGAGCTGAACCACGACGCTCCGGCATCGGCGCGCTGCTGATCCCCGGTCGAACGCGCTCGCCCGTCGGCGAGTTCGTCCGGCCGACCCGCATCGTCATTCATCCCGATTCTCCTGTGGCATGCTCACACGACTACCAGCGTCGCGGCGTCGCGGGGCGTTTCACCGTACCGATGTTCACCGGTACCGAATAGCCCGTGCGTTCGCTGCGGGGAGTCGAGGACCGGTGCACCCGCTCCGTGCACGAACCGCGACCCCCTGCGAGGTCAGCCGGGCGGCGTTTCCCGGCCGCACTCCCCGCTGGAACACCTGGGCGGAGGCCTGCGGCGTGAGATGGCCGACAACGCCGGCGGCTTTCTGGATCATAGGCGAACCGGGGTGCTCCCCGGTGGCGGAAACCGGTGAATCCGAGTGCTGTGCGCGATCGGAGCGGTCGGTTCCGGCGGGCGCCGACCCTGGCGGAAAGTCGCCTGAACTACCACTCGGTGAAGCCTTGACCAGGCGGAACGGGCCTGTTGGCGATCACGTGTAGTGATCGTGTCTTGCGCCACGAGGGTGATCGGAGCGTGATCTCTTGACTGTCGGCGGCGGCGGGTTCACTCTGGTTCCCAACACGGGCAGGGCCTCGCGAGGTGCGGCTCCGCAGACGACTTCCGGGACGGTTCGTCGGCGGGCCCCTCGACAGGTGGCGTCGTAGCGTCTAGACTGCTACTTTGCGCTGCCCTCTTTCCGCCCTCCCCATGACGGGATCTAGGATCGTGGGCGCCATTGCACCCTTGACAGTCGTGTTAGCTGGTTGCCAACGCCTCCTGACGCGGCTGTAGCCAGTTCAGAGTCCCGGAAGGACGCATCTTGGCAGTCTCCCGCGCGACCAAGGTCTCTGCAGCTTCCAACTACACGTCGGGGATCGCTGGGGCACCCAGGCGGGTCTCGTTCGCGAACATCCGCGAACCGTTGGAAGTACCTGATCTGCTCGATCTGCAGGTCCAGTCCTTCGAATGGCTTGTCGGCGACGAGGCCTGGTTCCAGCGCCGGGTCGACGCCGGCGACGAAAGCCCTGTCGGTGGCCTGGAAGAAGTCCTCAGCGAGATCTCCCCGATCGAGGACTTCTCCGGATCGATGTCCCTGTCCTTCACGGATCCGCGCTTCGACGAGGTCAAGGCCTCGGTTGACGAGTGCAAGGACAAGGACATGACCTACGCGGCCCCGCTGTTCGTCACGGCGGAGTTCACCAACCACACCACTGGCGAGATCAAGAGCCAGACGGTGTTCATGGGTGACTTCCCGGTCATGACCGACAAGGGCACCTTCATCATCAACGGCACCGAGCGCGTCGTGGTGTCCCAGCTCGTGCGCTCGCCCGGCGTCTACTTCGACAGCTCGGTCGACAAGACGACGGACAAGGACGTCTACAGCGTCAAGATCATTCCCAGCCGCGGTGCGTGGCTGGAGTTCGACGTCGACAAGCGCGACACCGTCGGTGTCCGCATCGACCGCAAGCGCCGCCAGCCGGTGACGGTGCTGCTGAAGGCCCTGGGCTGGAGCGCGGAGGCGATCCGCGAGCGGTTCGGCTTCTCCGAGACGCTGATGGCGACGCTGGAGAAGGACCACACCGCCGGTCAGGACGAGGCGCTGCTCGACATCTACCGCAAGCTGCGCCCGGGCGAACCGCCGACCAAGGAGAGCGCGCAGACCCTCCTGGAGAACCTGTTCTTCAAGGAGAAGCGCTACGACCTGGCCCGCGTCGGCCGCTACAAGGTCAACAAGAAGCTGGGCCTGGAGCTGCCGTTCGACTCCGGCGTCCTCACCGAGGACGACATCGTCACCACCATCGAGTACCTGGTCCGCCTGCACGCGGGCGAGACCTCGATGGGCGAGGGCGACCTGGAGGTGCCGGTCGAGGTCGACGACATCGACCACTTCGGCAACCGCCGCCTGCGCACCGTCGGCGAGCTGATCCAGAACCAGGTCCGCGTCGGCCTGTCCCGCATGGAGCGCGTCGTCCGCGAGCGGATGACCACCCAGGACGTCGAGGCGATCACGCCGCAGACGCTGATCAACATCCGTCCCGTGGTGGCGGCGATCCGCGAGTTCTTCGGCACCTCGCAGCTGTCGCAGTTCATGGACCAGACCAACCCGATCGCGGGCCTGACGCACAAGCGTCGGCTCTCCGCGCTCGGTCCGGGCGGTCTGTCCCGGGAGCGCGCGGGCATGGAGGTCCGCGACGTCCACCCCTCGCACTACGGCCGCATGTGCCCGATCGAGACGCCGGAAGGCCCGAACATCGGCCTGATCGGCTCGCTGGCCACGTTCGCGCGGGTCAACCCGTTCGGCTTCATCGAGACGCCGTACCGCAAGGTCGTCGACGGCCGGGTCACCGACCAGATCGACTACCTGACCGCCGACGAAGAGGACCGCTACGTCAAGGCGCAGGCCAACGCGCCGATCGACGACGACGGCGTGTTCCTCGACGACCGCGTGCTGGGTCGCCGGAAGGGCGGCGAGGTCGAGCTCCTCGCCCCGACCGAGATCGACTACATGGACGTCTCGCCGCGGCAGATGGTCTCCGCCGCGACCGCGATGATCCCGTTCCTCGAGCACGACGACGCGAACCGCGCGCTGATGGGCGCGAACATGCAGCGCCAGGCGGTGCCGCTGCTGCGCAGCGAGTCCCCGCTGGTCGGCACCGGCATGGAGCTCCGCGCCGCCGTCGACGCCGGTGACGTGGTGACCGCCGACAAGGCCGGTGTGATCGAGGAGATCTGCGCCGACTACGTGACGGTGATGGCCGACGACGGCACCCGGCACACCTACCGGCTGCAGAAGTTCAACCGCTCGAACCACGGCACCTGCACCAACCAGAAGCCGATCGTGAACGAAGGCGATCGCGTCGAGGTCGGTCAGGTCATCGCGGACGGGCCGTGCACCCAGAACGGCGAGATGGCGCTGGGCAAGAACCTGCGCGTGGCCATCATGCCGTGGGAGGGGCACAACTACGAAGACGCGATCATCCTGTCCCAGCGCCTGGTGCAGGACGACGTGCTCACCTCGATCCACATCGAGGAGCACGAGGTCGACGCCCGCGACACCAAGCTCGGTGCCGAGGAGATCACCCGGGACATCCCGAACGTCTCCGAGGACGTGCTGGCCGACCTCGACGAGCGCGGCATCATCCGCATCGGTGCCGAGGTGCAGGGCGGCGACATCCTGGTCGGCAAGGTCACGCCGAAGGGCGAGACCGAGCTGACCCCGGAGGAGCGGCTGCTGCGCGCGATCTTCGGCGAGAAGGCCCGCGAAGTCCGCGACACCTCGCTGAAGGTGCCGCACGGCGAGACCGGCAAGGTCATCGGCGTCCGCGTCTTCAACCGCGACGAGGACGACGAGCTGCCCCCGGGCGTCAACGAGCTGGTCCGCGTCTACGTGGCGCAGAAGCGCAAGATCCAGGACGGCGACAAGCTCGCCGGCCGGCACGGCAACAAGGGCGTCATCGGCAAGATCCTGCCGATCGAGGACATGCCGTTCACCGAGGACGGCACCCCGGTCGACATCATCCTGAACACCCACGGTGTGCCGCGACGGATGAACATCGGTCAGGTGCTGGAGACCCACCTCGGGTGGATCGCCTCGCAGGGCTGGTCCATCGACGGCGACCCGGACTGGGCCAAGCGCCTGCCCGCGGACCTCTACGAGGTGGAGGCCGGCACCAACACCGCCAGCCCCGTCTTCGACGGTGCCCGCGAGGAGGAGATCACCGGCCTGCTCGGCTCCACCCTGCCGAACCGCGACGGTGAGCGGATGGTCAAGGCCAACGGCAAGGCGCAGCTGTTCGACGGCCGCAGCGGGGAGCCGTACCCGTACCCGGTGGCCCTCGGCTACATGTACATCCTGAAGCTGTCGCACCTGGTGGACGACAAGATCCACGCCCGGTCGACCGGCCCGTACTCGATGATCACCCAGCAGCCGCTGGGCGGTAAGGCGCAGTTCGGTGGTCAGCGCTTCGGTGAGATGGAGTGCTGGGCCATGCAGGCCTACGGTGCCGCGTACACCCTGCAGGAGCTGCTGACGATCAAGTCCGACGACGTCATCGGCCGCGTGAAGGTGTACGAGGCGATCGTCAAGGGCGAGAACATCCCGGACCCGGGTATCCCGGAGTCGTTCAAGGTGCTCCTCAAGGAGCTGCAGTCGCTGTGCTTGAACGTGGAGGTGCTCTCCACGGACGGTGCTGCCATCGAGATGCGCGACGGAGACGACGAGGACCTGGAGCGTGCCGCGGCGAACCTCGGCATCAACCTGTCCCGGAACGAGTCCCCCTCGGTGGACGACGTCGTTCAGTGACCTCGCCGCCGGTCCGCGGGCATGTGCCTGCCCGCGGACCGGCCATCGACCCAACCTGGCATTCCCGGCCGGTAGCCGGCCGGACCTTTCGACTAAGGGAGAAGACCCGACGTGCTGGACGTCAACTTCTTCGATGAACTCCGCATCGGCCTCGCCACGGCCGACGACATCCGCCAGTGGTCGTTCGGCGAGGTCAAGAAGCCCGAGACGATCAACTACCGAACCCTGAAGCCGGAGAAGGACGGGCTCTTCTGCGAGAAGATCTTCGGTCCGACCCGCGACTGGGAATGCTACTGCGGCAAGTACAAGCGGGTCCGCTTCAAGGGCATCATCTGCGAGCGCTGCGGCGTCGAGGTGACCCGGGCCAAGGTGCGCCGCGAGCGGATGGGGCACATCGAGCTCGCCGCTTCGGTGACCCACATCTGGTACTTCAAGGGCGTTCCGAGTCGGCTGGGCTACCTGCTCGACCTGGCTCCCAAGGATCTCGAAAAGATCATTTACTTCGCCGCGTACGTGATCACTTCGGTGAACACCGAGATGCGGCACAACGACCTGTCCACGCTCGAGAACGAGATGGCGGTCGAGCGCAAGCGGGTCTCCGACCAGCGTGACGCGGACCTCGAAGCCCGTGCCCAGAAGCTCGAAGCCGACCTGGCCGAGCTCGAGGCCGAGGGTGCGAAGAGCGACGTGCGCCGCAAGGTCAAGGAGGGCGGCGAGCGCGAGATGCGCCAGCTGCGCGACCGCTCGCAGCGCGACATCGACAAGCTCGACGAGATCTGGGAGACCTTCACCAAGCTGGAGCCCCGTCAGCTGATCTCGGACGAGATGCTCTACCGCGAGCTCTACGACCGGTACGGCGAGTACTTCACCGGCGGCATGGGTGCCGAGTCCATCCAGGCGCTGCTGCAGGACTTCGACATCGGTGCCGAGGCCGAGCTGCTGCGCGAGACGATCCGCTCCGGCAAGGGGCAGAAGAAGCTGCGCGCGCTCAAGCGGCTCAAGGTCGTCGCCGCGTTCCAGGCCACCGGGAACAACCCCGGCGGCATGGTGCTCAACTGCGTGCCGGTGATCCCGCCGGACCTGCGTCCGATGGTCCAGCTCGACGGTGGCCGCTTCGCCACCTCGGACCTGAACGACCTGTACCGCCGGGTCATCAACCGCAACAACCGCCTCAAGCGACTGATCGACCTCGGCGCGCCCGAGATCATCGTCAACAACGAGAAGCGGATGCTGCAGGAGTCCGTGGACGCGCTGTTCGACAACGGTCGTCGCGGGCGCCCGGTCACCGGGCCCGGCAACCGGCCGCTGAAGTCGCTGTCCGACCTGCTCAAGGGCAAGCAGGGCCGCTTCCGCCAGAACCTGCTCGGCAAGCGCGTCGACTACTCCGGCCGTTCGGTCATCGTCGTCGGCCCGCAGCTGAAGCTGCACCAGTGCGGCCTGCCGAAGGAGATGGCGGTCGAGCTGTTCAAGCCGTTCGTCATGAAGCGGCTGGTGGACCTCAACCACGCGCAGAACATCAAGTCCGCGAAGCGGATGGTGGAGCGCCAGCGCCCGCAGGTGTGGGACGTGCTGGAAGAGGTCATCGCCGAGCACCCGGTGCTGCTCAACCGTGCTCCCACGCTGCACCGCCTGGGCATCCAGGCCTTCGAGCCGCAGCTGGTCGAAGGCAAGGCCATCCAGCTGCACCCGCTGGTGTGCGAGGCGTTCAACGCCGACTTCGACGGTGACCAGATGGCGGTGCACCTGCCGCTGTCGGCCGAGGCGCAGGCCGAGGCCCGGATCTTGATGCTGTCCAGCAACAACATCCTCTCGCCCGCGTCGGGTCGCCCGCTGGCGATGCCGCGTCTGGACATGGTCACCGGCCTGTACCACCTGACCAGGCTGGTCGAGGGTGCACCGGGTGAAGGCCAGGCGTTCTCCTCCGTGGGCGAGGCCATCATGGCCTTCGACCGCGGCGGGCTCTCGCTGCAGGCGAAGATCCGGATCCGGCTCCGCGACGTGGTCCCCGCCAAGGAGGCCACGCCGGAGGACTGGGAGCCGGGCAAGCCGTGGCTCGCCGACACCACGCTCGGCCGGGTGTTCTTCAACGAGCTCCTGCCCGAGGACTACCCGTTCGTCAACGACCTGCTGCCGAAGAAGCGGCAGGCGGCGATCGTCAACGACCTCGCCGAGCGGTACCCGATGGTCACCGTCGCCCAGACGCTGGACAAGCTGAAGGACGCCGGTTTCCACTGGGCCACCCGTTCCGGCGTGACCGTGTCGATCTCCGACGTGGTCGTCCCGCCGCAGAAGAGCGAGATCCTCGACTCCTACGAGCAGCGCGCCGAGCAGGTGGAGAAGCGCTACCGCCGTGGTGCGCTGTCCTACCAGGAGCGCAACGCGGAGCTCGTCAAGGTCTGGACGGCGGCCAAGGACGAGGTCGCCGAGGCCATGGAGAAGAACTTCCCCGAGGACAACTCGATCAGCATGATCGTGAAGTCCGGGGCGGCGGGCAACATGACCCAGGTCGTGCAGCTGGCCGGCATGCGTGGCCTGGTGTCGAACCCGAAGGGCGAGTACATCCCGCGCCCGATCAAGGCGAACTACCGCGAAGGCCTGTCCGTGCTGGAGTACTTCATCTCCAACCACGGTGCCCGCAAGGGTCTGGCCGACACGGCGCTGCGCACCGCCGACTCGGGTTACCTGACCCGTCGTCTGGTGGACGTCTCGCAGGACGTCATCGTGCGGGAGACCGACTGCGGCACCGAGCGCGGCATCAAGATGCCGATCGCCGAGGTGCTGCCGGACGGCACGGTGCTGCGCGACGCGCACGTCGAGACCAGCATCTACGCCCGCACGACCGCCGAGGACGTCACGGACTCGGACGGCAACATCGTGCTCGCCCGCGGTTCCGACCTGGGCGACCCGGCGATCGAGAAGCTGCTCGCGGCCAAGATCTCCAAGGTCAAGGTCCGCAGCGTGCTGACCTGCGAGTCCGGCGTCGGCGTCTGCGCGGTCTGCTACGGCCGCTCGATGGCCACCGGCAAGCTGGTGGACGTCGGCGAGGCCGTCGGCATCGTCGCCGCCCAGTCGATCGGTGAGCCCGGCACGCAGCTGACGATGCGCACCTTCCACCAGGGCGGTGTCGCCGGTGACGACATCACCACCGGTCTGCCGCGTGTCACGGAGCTGTTCGAAGCCCGGGTCCCGAAGGGCAAGGCGCCGATCGCCGACGCCCCCGGACGGATCCGGATGGAGGACAACGACCGGTACTGGAAGATCACGGTCATCCCGGACGACGGCAGCGAGGAGATCGTCTACGACAAGCTGTCCAAGCGGCAGCGGCTCGCGACGATCTCGGTGGACGGCAGCGAGCGGCAGATCGCGGACGGCGACCATGTCGACGTCGGCCAGCAGCTGCTGGAAGGCGCCGTCGACCCGCACGAGGTGCTGCGCGTGATGGGGCCCCGCGAGGCCCAGCTGCACCTGGTCCGCGAGGTCCAGGAGGTCTACCGCTCGCAGGGCGTCGGCATCCACGACAAGCACGTGGAGGTCATCGTCCGGCAGATGCTGCGGCGCGTCATCATCATCGACTCGGGTGCGACGGAGTTCCTGCCCGGCTCGCCGGTGGAGCGCTCGCAGTTCGAGGGCGAGAACCGCCGCGTGGTGGCCGAGGGCGGCGACCCGGCTTCGGGCCGTCCGGTGCTGATGGGCATCACCAAGGCCTCGCTGGCCACGGAGTCCTGGCTGTCGGCGGCCTCCTTCCAGGAGACGACCCGCATCCTCACGAACGCCGCGATCGAGGGCGCGAGTGACAAGCTGGTCGGCCTGAAGGAGAACGTGATCATCGGTAAGTTGATCCCGGCCGGTACCGGCATCAACCGCTACCGCAACATCCAGGTGCAGCCGACCGAGGAGGCGCGGGCCGCGGCGTACGCGATCCCGTCCTACGACGACGGCTACTACACGCCGGACGTGTTCGGCGCAGGCACCGGTGCCGCGGTGCCGCTGGACGACTACGACTTCGGTCGCGACTACCGGTGATCCGGTAGGCGGCCGCAGGTCGCGGAGCAGTGCACGGGAGGTCCCCGCTCGGGTTCGAGCGGGGACCTCCCGCTGTTCGGGGCGCGTGGCCGCGAACCCGCGGCCGAGCGTTCGGAGACCGGTGGTGCAGGAGCGGACGGCGCGATGCACCGCGGCCGCGATCGTGGTGGTTCCGGCGATCATGTCGGGGCTCCTCCGGACCGGGCGGGCGACGGGCCGGCGGGCAGTCGGAGCCCCCGGCGGCGTGCTTCGGTGAGCAGGGTCAGCTGGTCGTGCAGCAGGCGGTGCCGCAACGCCTCGCACGCGCGGATCTCGGCGACGAGCCCGGCATCGGTGCACTCGGCGACGCGGTCGTCGGTGAGCGGCTCGGGAGCGGACGGCCACCGCTCGCCGCCACCGCTCCCGGGATCGGGCGCGGCGCCGGTGGACGTCGGCGGACCGGTTCCCCCTGCGGCCGGGCCGGCCGCCGCCGGGACGAGGTGCAGCCTGCGGTGGGTGCGGTGTCTGGGGTCCATGACTCCGATCATCCGGAGTCGAACACGCGTTCGCCACTACACGAGCGGGTGGTCCTCCGGCGGAACAGCGGCGGCCCGGCGGCAGGTTGCACCGGGCATGCGAGTGATCGGCGCGACCCTGCCGATGAACGCGCTCACCGCCCGCCAGGCGCTGGACCTCCTGGACTCGGCGCCGGGCGAGGCGATCGCGGTCACCGGCGCCGCGGGGGCGTTCGGGGGTTGCGTGGTGCAGCTGGCGAAGGCCGACGGGCTGCGGGTCGTCGCGGACGCGGCCGACCGGGACCGGGAACTGGTCCGGTCGCTCGGGGCGGACGTCGTCGTGGCGCGCGGGGACGACGTGGCGGAACGCATCCGCGAGGCGGCACCGGCCGGGGTGGCGGGGATCGCGGACGGCGCGCTGCTCAACGACCGGCTGGTGCCCGCGGTGCGCGACGGCGGCCGGATCTCGACCGCGCGGTTCTTCACCGCCGGAGCGGAGCGCGGCATCACCTACCGGCCGGTGGCGGGGCGCGAGTACGCGCAGGAGTGGGAAGAGCTGGACCGGCCGCGGTCCCAGGTGGACGAAGGGGTGCTGACCCTGCGGCTGGCGCGGACCTACCCGGCGGGCGAGGCGGCGCAGGCGCACCGCGCGCTGGAAGCCGGCGGGGTGCGGGGCCGGTTGGTGCTGGAGTTCTGATCGGGACGGCGCCGCGAACCGGGTGCCCCCGCCGCGTCCGCCCCGGAACGGGGGTGGCGGCGTCCGGGGACTCGGCCGACCGGTGCGGTCGTCAGCCCTCGAGCTCCAGCAGGGCCTTGCGGACCCGCTCGACCTCGGCTTCGAGCTCGGCGAGCTTCGCCTCGTGCTGCTCGCGCGCGGCGCTCAGGACCTCTTCGATGGCTTCGGAGATGTCCTGGTGGAGTTCCGCCGCCGCCTTGGAGACCGCGGCCGCCGGGACCGGCAGGCCCTGCACGACGCGCTTGCCCGCGTGCATCAGCTCGGCCTGCCACTCGCCTTCCGCGGTGCCGGTCACGGTCAGCGTGAGCTCGACGGTGCGGGTCTTCTTGGCGGTGCTCTTCTTGGGCGCGCGGGTCTTCTTCGGCGCGGGCTCCGGCGTCGCGTCGGCCGGAGCGGCGTCGGCCGGGGCCGGGGCCGCCGCGGCGGGCTCGGACGGCGTCGCCGCGGCCTGCGCGGTGTCCGCCTCGGCCTGGGCGGTGCCGTTCTCCGGCTGCGCCGATGCCTGCTCGCCTTGGGTCTCTTCGCTGGTCACCTGGTCTGCTTCCTGCTCGCCCACGGATTCTCCTTGCTGTGCGCCGGTCGGTGACCCAGGATAGAACACCAGTTCCCCTGCGCCGTGTCGGCGGGCGGGGACCGGCGCGCGTGGGCACTGTAGCGGGAGCCTCCGCGCCGGTGGTGGTCATGGGTCGAGCGTGTCGAGCAGCGCCGCCAAGGCGGGGCGGAACGCGTGCTCGGCGGGCGCGGCGTAGCCGATCACCACTCCGGCGGGGTGGTCGCCGGGCCGCACCCACCACGGGCCGAGCACGTCGAGTTCGACGCCGCGGGCGCGGGCTCGGGCGAGGACCTGCTGCTCGTCGGGACCGTCGGGGTCGAGGCGCAACGTCAGGTGCAGGCCGGCGGAGATGCCCGCCGGGTAGCGCCGGTGCCCGGCGCGCAACCCGTCCAGGCCGTGCAGCAGCTGCTCGCGCCGCGCCCGGTACACGGCCCGGGACCGGCGCACGTGCTGGTCGTAGGCGCCGGATCGCAGCAGCTCGCCGAGCGCGAGCTGGTCGAACAGCGGCCCGAACCGCCCGTGGGTGCGCATCGCCCGCACCGGTTCGACCAGCCGGGCGGGCAGCGCCAGCCAGGCGATGCGCAGCGCGGGGGCGAGGGTCTTGCTCGCGGTGCCCGCGTAGATCACCGCGTCCGGGGCCATGCCCTGCAGCGATCCGACGGGTTTGCGGTCGAAGCGGAACTCCCCGTCGTAGTCGTCCTCGACGACGAGCACGCCGTCGGCCTTGGCGCGGCGGATCAGCTCGGCGCGGCGCTGCGCCCGCATGGTGACGCCGAGCGGGAACTGGTGCGCGGGGGTGACGACGACGGCAGGGCTGCGCAGCGCGGACACGTCGATGCCGCCGTCGTCGACGGGGACGCCGCGCACGGTCATCCCGTCCTCGGCGGCGATGTCGCGGAAGTGCGGCAGCGACGGGTCCTCGAAGTCGATCGAGGAGTCGCCCCGGGCGCGCAGGACCCTGCTGATCAGCGAGAGCGCCTCGCTGTAGCCGTTGCAGACGACCAGCCGATCGGGGGTGGTGTGCACGGCCCGGGCGCGTCGCAGGTATTCGGTGAGCGCTTCGCGCAGCGCGAGCGGGCCCTGCGGATCGCCGTAGTCGAGCTCGTCGGCGGGCATGGCGCGCAGCACGCGGCGGCTCGCGGCCAGCCAGTCCTTGCGCGGGAAGGCGCTCAGGTTCGGCCTGCCCGGGCGGAAGTCCCAGCGCGGCGCGCGGCCCGTCGGGCGGGGCGCCGGCGGGTCGGGGCGTTCGCCGCTGCGGAGCCGCTCGGCGACGGTGGTGGGCGCGCCTTGCCGGGACAGCAGGAACCCTTCGGTGCCGAGCTGGGCGTACGCCCTGGTCACGGTGCCGCGCGCGATGCCGAGGTCGTGGGCGAGGGTGCGGGTGGAGGGCACGCGGCTTCCCGCGGCGAGGCGGCCGTCGCGGATCGCCGCGCGCAGGGCCTCCGCGAGGGTGCTGCTGTCGGGCCGCCCCGACCAGTCCAGGTGCAGGTCCAGCCCGGATTCGAGCGAACCGGACCGTTCGCGGTTCACGGCTGCCGAGCTTATCGAACGCCGGCGGCGGAACCGGCCCGGCCGGGCGCGTTCCGTTGATAACCTTCGCCGGATCACGGTGAGGGGCGGACGAGTGCAACAGGGGCCGGATTCCCACGAGCGCTTCCTCGGCAGCATGCTCGGCGGTGCGCTGGGCGATGCGCTGGGGTTCGCGGTCGAGTTCCGCGGGATCGACGCGATCCGGGAGCGGTACGGACCGGACGGCGTGACCGGCCCGGTGCTCGCGCAGGGCCGCGCGGAGATCTCCGACGACACGCAGCTGATGCTGTTCACCCTGGAAGGCCTGGTCCGCGCGCACGTGGCGCGGCGGATGCAGCCGGTGGACAACGATCCGGTGCCGGAGGTGCAGCACGCCTACCAGCGGTGGCTGCACACCCAGGGCCGCACCTGGGCGGAGGCGGCCGGGCCGTACGGGGTGCACCTGGCGGAACCGGACGGCTGGCTGATCGCCCAGCGCGAGCTGTTCGCGGTCCGCGCCCCGGGCAACACCTGCATGCTGGCGCTGATCGAGTTCGGGCGCACCCACCGGCAGGCGACGCCGGAGAACGCGGCGAACGATTCGAAGGGCTGCGGCGGGGTGATGCGGGCGGCGCCGGTGGCGGTGTGGTCGCACGATCCCGCCGAGGTGTTCCACGCGGCGGTGGGAACGGCGGCGCTGACGCACGGCCACCCGTCCGGCTACCTGTCGGCGGGGGTGTTGGCGGTGGTGGTGCACCAGCTGATCCGGGAGGTACCGCTGCCGGACGCGGTGCGGCTGGCGCGGGACCTGCTGCTGCGCTGGCGCGGTCACGAGGAGCAGTTGCGGCTGCTGGACGCGGCGGTGGAGCTCGCCGAGCGGGGCCCGGTGCCGCCGGAACAGCTCGCGGAACGGCTCGGCGGCGGCTGGGTGGGCGAGGAGGCGCTGGCGATCGGCCTGTACGCGGCGCTGGCGGTGCCGGACGCGCGGCGGGCGCTGCTGCTGTCGGTGAACCACTCGGGTGATTCGGATTCGACGGGGATGGTGTGCGGGAACGTCGTCGGCGCGCTGCACGGGGTCCGCGCCCTCCCGCCGGAGTGGCTGGACGTGCTGGAGCTGCGCGAGGTGGTGACGGCGCTGTCCCGCGACGCGCTCGCCGAGTTCAGCCCGGCCCCACCCGCGGACGCCGCGTGGAGCAGGCGCTATCCCGCGTGGTGAGCAAGCTCTCGATCACCGCGGTACCCGCCGTGGCCACCGCTGATCCACCCGCAGCACGCCACCCGGTCGTTCGATCACCCGGGGGAGTCGGCCGTGGCGTCGGTCAAGTGCGGCAACATTGGCGGGGTGCGGTCCAAGGGATCGGCGGTGCCCCGCCGGAGCCGGGAAAGCTCCCGGGCCTCCGCCGCAGCGGTGCGGCGGCCTTGCGACCGACGTCCGCGGCCGGAGGTCGTGGGCGCTGCCCCGCACGGTGACCCGACAGGAGACTGGGGATGACCGGTGACACCTCGTGGTTCGCGAACACGCACGGTTCGGCCGTGTCGCGGCGGGAGCCGCGCGCGCTGAGCTGGTCGGACCGGTTCCGCGGCGCGCTGCTCGGCGGCGCCGTGGGCGATGCGCTGGGCGCGGGGGTGCGCACCAGGTCGGCGTGGGACATCCAGCACTGGTTCGGCAAGCAGGGCGTGACCGACTACCTGCCCGTGTTCGGGCGGCGCGGTGGCGCCACGGAGCTGACGCAGCTGGCCGTGTTCACCTTGGAGGCGCTGCTGCGGGCGCGGGCGGTGAACGGCGATTCGGTGGAGTGGCTGCCCACTCCGGTGATCCGCACGAACCACCTGCGCTGGCTGTACACGCAGGGGGTGCCGTGGGAGTTCGCGATGTCCGGCTACCTGCAGACGCATCCGGAGCCGAGCGGCTGGCTGCTGGAGACGCCGCAGCTGTTCTCCACCCGCAACCCGGCGGGCGGGGCGCTGTCCGGGCTGGGCAAGCTCGCCGCGCAGCCGCCGACGCAGCAGCACGCCGCCGACGCGCGGTCCGGGCCGGTGGTGCGGCCGGGCTTCGCCGACTGCGCGGTGTGGGCGGCGCCGACGATGGTGTGGAGCACCTCGCAGGAGCGGGTGTTCGCGGCGGGCGCCGACGTGGCCCGGCTGCTCACCGACGACGTGAACGTGCAGGGCGCGGCCGGGTTCCACGCGGACGTGCTGACCCAGCTGATCCAGGGCGACATCGGGTTGTGGGAGGCGGTGGGCCTCACCGACGCCCGGTTGAGCTCGCTGCACAGCGGGGCCGACGGGCCGGCCGCGGTGCGCCGGGCGGTGCACGCGGCGATGTTCGCGACCCGCGACGGCCGCCGCCCGCAGCCCGCCGAGCTGGACGCCGAGTTCGACACCGAGCACAAGCCGGGTGAGCTGGGCACCGCGCTGGCTGCGGTGGCGGCGACCGGGAGCTTCGCCGAGGCCGTGCTGATGGCGGTGAACGTGTCGGCGGACAGCAGCGTCACGGGTGCGATGGCGGGTCAGCTCGCCGGTGCCCTGCACGGGCCGGACGCGATTCCGCCGCGGTGGCGCGACGAGCTGGAACTGGGCGACATCATCGAGACGTTGTGCGCCGACGCGGCCGAGGCGTTCGCCCCGCCGCCGCCCCCGCCGCCGTTGCCGAAGTGGGCGCAGCGCTACGTGGGCGATCCGCGCGGTTCGTCCGGGCCGCGGGAGCTGGACGCCCCGCTGATGACCACGGTGGACAGCGGCCGCGGGCCGGAGCCGGTGCGGCCGGTGGACGGCAGCAACGAAGAAACGATGATCATCGACCTGAGCCGGTTGAACTCGCACCCGGACGCACCGGAGTTCGGCGACCCGGCCGCCGAACCCGCGCCGGAACCGGTCGTCGAGGCGAGCGCGGAGCACCACGTCCGGCACGAAGCCGAGCCGCGGGAACCGCAGCTCTGGCAGGAGCCCCCGGCCCGGCAGGAATCCCGGTCTCGCCCGGAATCCCCGGCCCATCAGGATTCGCAGCCGCGTCAGGAAGCCCAGTCCCGCCAGGAAGCCCAGTCCCGTCAGGAAACCCAGTCCCGTCAGGAAACCCAGCCGCGCGGGGAATCCCAGTCCTGGCCGGAATCCCAGCTCCGGCAGGAATCCCCATCCCGGCCCGACCTCCGCGCGGAGCCGCCGCAGGCCCCGCCCGTCCCCCGGCCGGAACCCGAACCGGAACCGGTCAACGCGTTCACCCAGGCAACCGACCGCACCGACCTGTCGATGCTGGCCGCGCACCGGCCGCCCGCCGAGGACGCCGACGAAGCGCGGCCGATGCCGGACTTCGGCGCGGGCGGTTTCCAGCTCTCGACGGATCGCACCGACCGCGAGGAGCTCGCCCGGCTGGCGAAGCTGGTGTCGATCCGGCCGGAGGCGGCCGGGCGGATCCCGCGGGAGGAGCTGGTGCCCCCGCGCCCCGAACCCGCCGCGGAACCGGAACCGCCGCAGCACGACCGGCCCGACGACTCGCGGCGCTACGACCACGGCGGCGAACCTCCGCGCCACGACCACGATGCGGAGCCGCCGCAGCACGAGCCCTACGCGGAACCGCCGCAGCACGAGCACGGCGCGCTGCCGCACCACGGCGACCCGCCGCACCATCACGGCGAACCGCCGCACCACCACGGCGACCCGCCGCACGAGGAACCGCTCACCGCTCCGGAACCGGACGACCGCGAGCAGGCCGGTCCCGAAACGGCCGAGTTCCCCGCGGGTCGAGTGGACGCGTCTCCCGAGCAGTGGGCCGAGCGCCCGGACCCCGAACCGCACGACCGCCACGAGCAGGCCGAACCGGAGGAGCCGGACTTCGCCGCCGACCGCGAGGAACCGGCGCACCACGCCGCCGACGCGGAGGCGCCCGTCGAGGCGCGGATCGCGAAATCGCCGGGCGCGGGCGGACACGCCAAGTCGGAGGCCGTCGACGAGGTCGCGCCCGCGCTGACCGAGCGGGTGCTGGGCTGCTTCCTCGGCGGTGCGCTCGGCGACGCGATGGGTTCCGACCTGGAGTTCGTCACCGCCGAGCAGATCACCGAGCGGTTCGGCCCGGACGGCCCGCAAGGTCTCCGGGAGGCCTACGGCGTGCAGGGCGCGATCACCGACGACACCCAGATGACGCTGTTCAGCGCGGAAGGCCTCATCCGCGGTGGCATCGCGCGGCGCACCCTCGGCAGCACCGACCCGCTTCCGGAGATCCAGCTGGCCTACCAGCGCTGGCTGCACACCCAGGGCGTGGAATGGGAGGCCGCGGCGGGCGCGTTCCGCTCGGTGTACCCGGAGCCGGACGGCTGGCTGGTGGAGGTGCCGGGGCTGTTCTCGAACCGCGCTCCCGGCAAGACGATCTTCCGCGCGCTGGCCCGGTTCGGCGACGGGCAGTCGGCCGGGTCGATCACCGAGCCGATCAACGACTCGAAGGGCTGCGGCGGGGTGATGCGGTCGGCGCCGATGGCGCTGTACTCGCCGGACCCGCCGGTGGCGTTCGAGCTGGCCGCGCGCGCCGCCGCGCTCACCCACAGCCATCCGTCCGGCTACCTGTCGGCGGGCGCGCTGGCGGTGATCGTGCAGCAGGCGCTGCTGGGCCAGACCCTCGACGACGGGGTGTGGCTGGCGCTGCAGGTCTTGGAGACCTGGGAGGGGCACGAGGAGACGAGCGCGCTGCTCAAGCAGGCCGTCGAGCTGGCGGAGCGGGGCGATCCGACGCCCGAGGACATCGCCGGAACCCTCGGCGGCGGCTGGGTCGGCGAGCAGGCGCTGGCGATCGCGGTGTGCGGTGCGCTGGCCGGTGGCGACGACGTGGCGAAGGCGCTGCGCATCGCGGTGCACCACGACGGCGACAGCGACTCGACCGGGGCGATCTGCGGCAACATCGTCGGCGCGCTGATCGGGGTGAGCGGGCTGCCGGTCGGCTGGCTGGCCGACTTGGAGCTGCGCGACGTCGTGGAGCAGATCGCGCTGGACTGCGTGGCCGAGTTCGGCGACTCGCTGTCCCGCGACCCGGACGCGCCGGAACCGCCGGCGAGCGAGCGCCCCGCCGACGAGGAGTGGGACGAGCGCTACCCGGTGCGGAGGCTGCCGATCGCGGCCGAAGCGGCGCCGCCCGTCCAGCCGGAACCGCGTGCCGACGACCCCGGTGATCCGCCTACCGCGCTGCTGCCCGCAGTCGGGGTCGAGCCGCCGGAGCAGGAACCACCGGCGCCGCCCGAACCGGAACCGGAGCCGCTGGCGGCGTTCCCGGCGCCGAAGCCGTCGCCGCGCCGCATCCAGGGCCCGCAGCCCGCCTACGACGGCGAGGGCTGACCACCGGGCCAGGTGAGCAGGGATACACCGGGATCGGCGTGATCCGGCCCGGGCCGCCGAGGCGTGTTGGTAGCGTTCCCGCCGCACGAGGAGAAGATCGGATCGGTCGGGCCGCGGCGCCCGACCTCCGCACACGTTCGGGGGCGGAGTGCCTGAGGACATCAGCGCGGCTGAGCGGATGGTCCGCGAGTGGCAGGAACGCGCGACCGAGAAGGCCGAGAAGTTCGGCCGCATGCAGGCCCAGATCGAGCAGATCTCGGTCACCGAGTCCTCCCGCGACGGCGCGGTGCGGGTGACGGTCGGCTCCAGCGGCATGCTCGACGACCTGGTGCTCGCCGAGAACGCCGGGAACCGCCCGATGGCGAAGCTCGCGGGCGAGATCATGCGCACGGTGCGGCTGGCCCAGTCGAAGCTGCCGGAACGCATGCAGGAAGCCGCGGCGAGCACCGTCGGTGAGGGCGACGAAGCCGTGCGCCACATGTTGGGCCAGGCCAAGCGATTCTTCCCGGAGCCGCCGGAGGAACCGGAGGAGCCGCCGCGCCGCCCCGGGGTGCAGGAGATGCGCATCGGCCCCGAGGACGACGGTCCGCGGCCGCCGCGCCGGCCGAACCGCGCACCGCGGCGGCCCGGCCCGGACGACTTCGACGACGAGGACTTCAGCCGCGGCTCGTTCCTGCGCTGACGACGGGGAGAACCGATGTCCGAAGACATGAACGTCGTCATCGAGGACCTCCGCGCCCATGCGTCCAAAGTGGACGGAGTGGCGGAGGCGCTGGACGCCGCCGTCGACGCCTCGCGGGCCGTGACGATGGACAACGACGCCTACGGGATCCTGTGCCGCCCCTTCGCATGGATGGTCGACCAGGCCGAGCAGCACGGCATCGACACCCTCCAGCACGCTGCCGAAGCCATCCGGGGCACCGCCTCGGACGTGCGCGCCGCGGCTGAGGAGTACCAGGCCACCGACGACGGGAACAGCCGGAACTTCGACGGGATGCAGGCGTGAGCAATCCGCTCGTCAACGCGCAGAACGCCGTCGATCCCTCGGAACCGCCGGACGGCATCACGGGCATCGGCATCGTGGAGTCCTGGCACGACGTCACCAGCCTCAACGACGAGTCCACCTGGCTGGAGAGCAGCCTCGGCTACGGCGGGCTCGCGATGGAAGCGGTCAGCGTCGTCGTCGACCCGGTCGGCACCCTGCTCTCCTACGGGGTGGCGTGGCTGATCGAGCACATCCAGCCGCTGCAGGAAGCCCTCGACTGGTTCGCCGGTGACCCCGACGGGGTGCAGGCCTATTCCGAGCAGTGGCAGCAGGTCGCGACCTCGGTCGGTGCGGCCGCGACGCAGTACCGCGACTCCGTGCGGGCCGACACCGCGCACTGGACCGGCGCTGCCGGCGACGCGTACCGGCGGCACGCCGCGGAGCGGGCGACGGCGCTGACCGGGGCGGGCGAGCTCGCGGGCACCATCTCCAGCGTCGTGGGCACGATGGGCATGGTCGTGTCCTTCGTGCGCGACTTCGTCCGGGACCTCGTCGCCGACTGCATCTCCCGGCTCATCACCTACGCGCTGGAAGCGCTCGCGCCACCCGTGGTCTCCCTCGCCTGGGTCGTGCCGCAGGCGGTGGCGTTCATCGCCCGGACCGTCACGAAGATCGCCGACATCGTCGGGAAGCTGATCAAGACCATCGGCAACGTCGGGCCGAAGATGGCGCGGATGGTCGAGGTCTTCGGCGACCTCATGAAGATGCTCGGCAAGGGCGCGAAGTTCTCCGCGGAGAAGGTCGCGGCGGCCGGGAAGATCGCCTCGAAGGTCGCCGACAAGCTCGACGTCTCCGGGAAGATCGCGGACAAGGCCGCGGACAAGGCCTGGCGCAAGCTCGACGACGTCTTCGACACCGACGTGGCGGGCAGGCACCACGCCAGGGCCGGTGGCGGCGACTCCGGAGGCTCGGACTCGGACGGTGGCGGAACCGATTCCCCCGCGGACGCGCGCAGGTCGAGTGCGGACGGGTCGGAGGTGCGGACCGCCGCGGGCAGGTCCAGCGGCGACGGGCCGGAGGCGCCGACCGGCAGGTCCACCGGCGACGGGCCCGAGACGCCGACCGGCGCTGGCACGTCGATGCGATCCGCGGGGGATGCGGCGCCGGGTCGAGCGGACGCGGAGAGCGCGTCCGGCGGCGGTTCCACGTCCGGCGGACAGGCGAGTGGCGGTTCCTCGTTCCGCTCGGACGCGGGCGGCGCACCGGTCGGGCACGCGCCCGAGAGCGGGACCTCGGCCGAGGTGCGGAGCGCCCCGGTCGACGCGGGCGGGCGCGCAGGTGGCGGGCCGGACACCGCGAGCTCGGGCGGCACCGCACCGGGCGAGCAGGCCGGTTCGGCTGCGGGCCGGTTCACCGCGCAGAGCGGCGAGGCGCCCGCCGGCGGCCCCGCGACGTCCACATCGGACGGTGGTGGTGCCGGTGGGTACCTGCCGGGCTCGTCCGCCGGGCACGCCGACGTGCCGAGCAGGCCCGCGGCGACGACGTCCGCCGCGGTCGATGCCCCGGTGCGCCCGCCGAACGCGGACGCGCCCGCCGCGGCGCCGACTCCGCCACGCCAGCCGGACCAGCCGGGTGCCGCGCCCTCCAGCGGATCGTCGGCAGGCGGCGGCCCCGCCGGAGGAGCTCCGCAGGCGGGTGCGCCGGGCGCGCCCGGCGCTCGCGGCGCCCGACCGGCCGGCTGGACCGGCACCCCGGGCAGCCCCGGCGCCGCCCACCTGCCGAGCGGGCCTCGCGCGCCGCATGCGCCGGACGGCCCCCGCACGGCGCCGGAACGAGCCGCGCACGCGCACCGGGATGCGCCCGACCAAGGGAATTCGCCGCAGCAGCCCGGGAATCCGCGCGCCGCGGTATCACGAGCGGATGCGCCACAAACACCGAGCGCTCCGCCACGGGCCGATGCGCCGACTCCGCCGCGGGCGGACGGGCCGGTGTCCCCTCGGACGGATGCGCCGATGCCTTCGCGGGCGGATGCGCCGGTGCCGCCTCGGGCGGATGGGTCGACTCCGCCTCGGGCGGATGGGCCGGTGCCGCCTCGAGCCGACGCGCCGGTACCTCCTCGGACGGATACCCCGGTGCCGCCCCGGGCGGATGGGTCGACTCCGCCTCGCGCGGATGCCCCGGTGTCGCCGCGGGCCGACGCGCCGGTGTCCCCGCGGGCGGATGGGCCGGTGCCTTCGCGGGCGGATGCGCCGACTCCGCCTCGTGCCGCCGCGCCGGTACCGCCTCGGACGGATCCACCGGTACCGCCGCGAGGAGACGCCCCCGCGGCACCCTCGCCCCGGCCGGACGGCCCCGGCACGCCGCACGCTCCCGGCCCGGACTCGCCGGGAGCGCGCCACCAGACATCCGCCCCGCGTCCCGCCGCGCCGCAGCCGAGGTTCCCGGACGAGCGGCCGTGGTCGCGGCTCGACGGGTCGGATTTCGCCCACGTCGCCCCGAACTCGGCCGTGCCGTGGGGCACGGGCCACCGGAGCCATCCCGACGCGCAGCCGCAGCGCGCACCGGAGCGGTCGACCGCCGAATCGATGGCCGCCGAACGTCCGGTGCCGCGGCACGAGCAGGTCCAGCACGCCTGGAACCGCCCCGGTGACGGGCCTGCCGAGCTCGACCTGTCCCCGGAGCTGCGCGCGAAGCTCGGCGACGACGCCCACGACATCGGGGCGACGGAGTCCGGTATCTCGATGGTGCGCAGCGGTTCCGGTGTCGAACCGCCGCCCGGTGCGGCCGTCGACCCGAAGCGCTTCACCATCGAAGTCCACGGTGGACCGGACGGTGTGCGGCTCGGCGACCGCGACCTCGACGCGAAGGAACTCGCCGAGGTCATCAAGGCCGCACCCGGCTACCGCCCCGGCGAACCGGTCCGCCTGATCTCCTGCCGCACCGGCGCCGACACCGGCGACGGCACCCCGAACTTCGCGCAGCAGCTGGCGAAGGAACTGGACGCCGAGGTCGTGGCGCCGTCCACGGACGCCTGGGTCGACAACTTCGGCAACGTCTACGCCAGCAAGGACCGCGCCTCCTTCGAACCCGACGCCTCCGGCGCCCCGCAGCCCCGCTTCGACGAACCCGGCCAGTGGACCGCCTTCCGCCCCGACGGCACCACCGCCGTCCACGACAGCCCCTACCCGCCCGGCCACGAACCTGAATGGGTCCGCAACGGCCGGCTCGCCGACGACGCCGAGCAGCGGGGCCTGCTGCGCAAGCTGGCCGAGTTCTTCGGCTTCCGGCCCCGAGATCCGAGCCCGCCACCCGGGCACCAGCAGATGTGGCCGGACCCCAGGACGCCGTGGCAGCACCAAGGGCACCTGCTGCCGCAGGAACACCCGCAGGGCTACCCGGCGGCCCAGGGGCACCCGCAGCACCCCGGATATCCGCAGCAGCCCGGTCACCCGGAGCAGCCCGGTCACCCGCAGTCGACCGGATACGCGCAGCAGCCCGGGAGCCCGCAAGCACCAGGACCGGCACAGCCGCCGGGACGCGTGCAGCAGGGCCCGCCGCAGTTCCAGCAGCAGCCCGGCGGCCACGACCTCGCCCGCGGACAACAGGCCCAGCCTCCGGCTGCGGGCCCCTACCCGCACCCTGCGGCCCACCCGAACTCGGTGCCCCGCCCGCAGGGCGGTGGGCATCTCCCGCAGGAACGGCAGTCCCACCTGCACCCCGGCGCGCAGCCGGAAGCGCAGCGCCCGAGACCGGTGCAGGCGTCGCCGAGCAACCCGGGGGATCCGCGCGTCGGGTCGCCGCGCAACCCTGCGCCGCAGCAGCCTTTCCAGGGCCGGAGCGGACTCGGCCCGGCTGGACGATCTTCCGAGCAGAACCTCGGCCGCCACGATGCCCCGGGCCAGCAGCCCCCTCAGCAGTCGCAGTCGAACGCGGACCTCGCCGCGCAGCGGCGGTCCTTGGACGGTGCTACCGACCCGGCTCTGCCGCGCATGCGAGCGCGAGACGGACAGGGGGCAGATCCACGGTACCCGCAGCGTGATGCGGGAGGCCTCGGTGAGACGACCGCACGATCGCGGGACTCCGCCCATGCCGATACGACTCGGAGCGGGCCTGGCGGACCACGAAGCACCACCCGAGGGCAGCAGGGCGAGCCGAACCCGCGGACGTGGGAGAGCGATCTCGGCGGACGAGGCGCGCCGCACCTGGCTCAATCGCCTGCGAGGCATGAGCAGGCGAATTCCGCATCCGAGCCGTCGGTTGCGAGAACCGACAGGGCTGATCCGGATTCGCCCCGAGAGGGTGGCGTTCCAGGAACCCCGATTCGAGAGCCTGATTTCAGTGAGCCGCTCGGCCACCTATCTGATGGTGCTGAACTCGACCAGGCTAGCGTTGAGAGGTCCTTGACGCGGCAGTACTCGGGTGAGCGCGACGTTGTGTGGCGCGCCGATCGAGACACGCTCTACCGCCATGATGACCGACCTCCGGAACAGATCTTCGCTGACGGAGGAGGGTTCCGTGCACGGGGGGAGCGCGTTGATCTCTGGCAACACTTGGAAAATTCGAGAGGCGGGTTGGTCGCGACCACGCGTAGCGAGTCCCATGCTTTCGACCGCGCTGTTGGCAGCGGAAAGGGGGGCGTGTCGTACGTGTACGTGATCGAAGCTCCCGGCGGTGTCGACGTCGACGAGATGAATCTCGGGGACTCACGAGAGTCGGAAGTGGCGTTCGTGAAGAACATCGATGTCAGATTCATCCGAAAGTGCATGGAGGTGGACAAGAGGACAGGTGAGGTGATCAACCACCACCACAACCCGCATTTTTGGAAGGAATCAGGTTGATGAGCTCGTCGAACGAGACTCCCGGGACTCCGGTGATCACGGCGTCGATGCGGGAAGCGGCGAGGGCGCGTGCGGGCGGCTACCTCTACGTCACGGATCCCGCTTACGACCCCGATGGCGACGTGCCCCCGCACGGGATCAAGGGCGCCTTCGGCGTCGACGAGAACGGAGATATCGGGAACTTCCATCCCAATCCGAACTATCGACCGTCGCGGGTGGAGGAGGCGGAGCCGCCGGCGGGCTTGGTCGATCACGGCTTGCGCGAGACGCTGGCGGGCCGCTTCGACCAGGAGCAGTTCCTGCGCTACGTGGCCGGCGCGGTGCTGCCGGTCCTTGTGTCGGAGCAGGGGAACCCGCTCCTGCTCGACGCCGACGACGGCGTTTGCCTGATGACGTACAGCACGCCGAAGGCCGTGCCGGAGGACGTGCGGATCGAGCGAATGTACCTCCCCCGGGTCGTGCCGAAGCTGCCGACCGAGGCGTCCGTGGTGCTGACGGGAACTGCCGGAGTGCAGGCGAGGTATCCGGTCCCGGATCTGGTGGCGGCGATGCGCGCTGCGCAGATGCTGTTGGACGACCCCGAGGGCGGTACCCGCGTCGGGCCTCCGATCTGGGTGGAGTACGGCCCGCGGTTGGTCGAAGCGGTGGGCGAGGAGACCTTCGCCGCGGCGGAACGTGCTTTGGCGCGTTGGGGCACGCTCGGAAGTGCGCTCAACCGAGAGGGCGCTCGATCCGCTGTGCTGGGGATCGTCGCGGTCGAGGTGCTGGTGGCCAGTGGTGTCACCGATCCGGACGTGCTCGCGGCGGCAGCGGCGTTCCGCGGTGTGGAACCCCGGTACGCCGGCCTGCGCGAGCGGGTGACCAAGGTCCCGGACGAAGGGCTGCCGGTGGCGATGTTGTTGCGGGCGGCGGTGAGCCCGGAAGTGCCAGGGGATGTGAACCCGGAGCTGGTTTTCCAGGACTACTCGGGCCATCTCAACGAGCTGCCGTGGCAGGTGCGCGCAATCGTGCTCGCCCACCGGGTCGCAGACCTCACCTCCCCGTTCCTGCCGCCTGAACGGCGCGAGGTCTCGCGAGCCGACTTGGCAGGGCCGTTGTTGTCCTGCGCGCAGGATCTGCCCGAAGCGCTGCGGAACCAGGTCGCCGAGCTGGCCGGGGCCGATCCTTCGGATCTGATCTCGTTCCGCGCGGCTCCGCGTCCGGTTCCGGCGGTCGCCTCCGACGACCACGCCATCGAGCGGGTCCGCGCGGCAACGGGGTTGACCGGTCCTGCCGATGTCGCCGATGTCGGCCCGGCCTACGTCGTGCGGGAGTCGGGTGGCTCGGCGCAGCTGCACTTCGTCCACAAGCGCTGGGGAACCGTGACCAGCGTGCTGGACGAAGGCGGAGCGATCAGCGACTACTGCGGCAGGTACGAGCTGTTCTCCTTCGACGCGGCGGTGTTGACCTCGCGAGCCGTCGCGCAGGCTGGGGCGGGTTCCGCACGGACGGCCCCGGAACCGCACGAGCGCTTCACCGGATCTCTGCTCGGCGGCGCTGCCGGTGATGCGCTCGGTTACGCGCTCGAGTTCCACGACGTCGCGGTCATCCGGCAGCAGCACGGTCCGGCCGGCCTCACCGGACCGGTGCTGCACGGCGGTGTCGCGCCGGTCTCCGATGGCACGCAGCTGATGCTGTTCACGGTGGAGGGGCTGATCCGGGCGCACGTGGCACGGCGGGCTCAGCCCGCGGACGACGATCCGATTCCCGAGGTGCAGCACGCTTATCAGCGTTGGCTGCACGCTCAGGGCCGCCCGTGGGCGCAAGCGGGCGGGCCGTACGCGCACCACCTGCAGCGGCCGGACGGATGGTTGATCACGAACCCCGGATTGTTCGCGCAGCGGTCGCCGGGCGGCACCTGCCTGCAGGCGGTGGAGAACTTCGCGCGAACGCACCGCTTCGCGACTCCGCAGCACCGGCTCAACGATTCGAAGGGTTGCGGCGGTGTGGTGCGAGCGGCGCCGGTGGCGGTGTGGTCGCACGATCCCGCCGAGGTGTTCCGCGTCGCAGTGGGCACCGCGGCGCTCACCCACGGCCATCCGAGCGGTTTCCTGTCCGCCGGGGTGTTGGCGGTGGTGGTGCACCAGCTGATCCGGGAGGTGCCGCTGCCGGACGCGGTGCGCACGGCGCGCGAGCTGCTGGTGCGCTGGCCGCTGCACGAGGAGCAGTTGTGGCGCCTGGACGCCGCGGTGCAGCTGGGGGGCAAGGGGCCGGTGAGCCCGGAGGAGATCAACGCGGTCCTCGGCCACGGCGTGCTGGCCGAGGAGGTGTTGGCGATCGGTCTGTACGCGGCGCTGGCGACCGGCGATCTCCGCTCGGCGCTGCTGCTGTCGGTGAACCACTCCGGCGACTCGGCGTCGACCGGGATGGTGTGCGGGAACATCGCGGGCGCGCTGCACGGGGTCGAGGCGCTGCCACCGGAGTGGCTGGGCCCGTTGGAGCTGCGGGACGTCGTGGAGGTCTCGGCACGGGACGCCCAGGCGGAGTTCGGCCCGCACCCCCCCACCGACCCCACCTGGTTCCAGCGCTACCCGGGTTGGTGAGGGGTGGGTCGGTGCGGGGCGGGATGATCGGAGTCGGGTCGGTGACGAGGGGGAGTGCAGGGTGATCGTCGGGACGCCGGTGGCGGGGACCTTGGCCTTGGTGGACGGCCGGTGGCACGGGTGGTCGGAGTCGCGGGACGGGTCCGCGGTGCTGACGGGATTCGAGGCGCCGGTGCCGGTGGAGCGGATCGGGTCCGTCGTCGTGGTGCAGGGCGAGCCGCCCGAGCCGGGGCGGGCGTTCCCGGCTCCGGCCGCGCACGGCGCGCCGACCGAGCCCGCGCTGCGCCCGGACGTGCGCGCGGAGCTGGGTGCGGTGCTGCGGGGCGCGGTGCCCGCGGGGGCGTGGGGCGTCGGCGTCGAGTGCACGGCGCTCGGCACCCGCTTCGAGGTCTCCGGGACCGCCACGACCGACACCGGTGAGCACACCTGGATCCCGCCGCAGGAGGTGCTGGACGCGCTGCGCCGCGCCCGGGACGTCGAGTACCGCCCGGAGTCCGGGGCGTGGACGACGGCCCGCTGCTCGGTGGCGCCGGATGGTGCGCCGGTCGTCGAGTTCGGACAGGACCGGCCCGCGGAGGTGGCTCCGCAGGACGCGTTCGACGAGCTCCGCCACTTCCCGCGCAGGCAGGCGCCGGAGTGGTTGCTGGGGCCCGCGTGGCACCACTACGAGCAGCACCGCGCGGACGCCGGGGCGGGCCCGGTGCGGATGGCGCGGCTGTTCGACGGCGCGGACGCGGAGGGCCGGCCGTTGGCGTACCGGCCGGTGCTGCCGTGGGTGGAGAAGCGGCTGCTGGTCGAGTACCTGTCGGGTGGCGCGGTGGTGCTGGCCGCCCGCAGCACGTCGGCGGACGAGGTCGACCCGAGCCGTCCGCCGGAGGTGCCGAAGCGCTTCCACACCGACGGCACCTGGGTGTGGCCGCTGTCGATGGCCTACTACCTGGACGTGCACGACATCTCCCCGGCGCGCGACTTCCTGGACCACGTCCGGGCGCGGGCGCACCGGCTGCCGGAGGTCGTCGCCGATCACGCGGTGGAGCAGGCCAAGGCGCTGGTGCTGGGGTCCGAACCGGACGCGTTCGACGCGGAGCGGACCGCGGGCGCGATCGATCTGGCGCGCCGCTTCATCGCGGCGCTGGGCGTGAGCCGCCGCTTCTACAGCTTCGCGGAACCGGTCGAGGGCGGCTGGAGCATGCTGCGCGAGGCGGACGGCTGGTGGTCGGTGTTCTGCGTGGACGGTGGCGAGGTGCGCAACAGCTCCCGCTTCCCGGAGGCGCACGCCGCGGCGGCGCACCTGATCGGCGCGGTCGCGCTCACCCGGGACTCGATGCAGCGCGAGCCGGACGAGCCGCTGGCCGAGTACGAGTGCCGGATCGTGCCGCTCGGACCGGACCGGCCGCTGTCCGCCTACGAGGACCGGCGGCACGCGATGCTCCCCGACGGGGCCGAAGTGGACCGCTTCGGCGCGCCCGACGGCAACGCGGTCTTCGTCGCGGGCACGACGCTGCCGCAGCGTTCGCTGCCGCCGGGGCGGGAGCCGGGGGAGTACCGGCGGTACCGGGTGGTGCGGGGTTTCGAGGTGCTCACCGCGGTGGCGAGGCCGGACCACGGGCAGGTCGGCGGCGGCACGGCGCACCTGCTGCCGCAGCCGGTCGGGGAGCTCGTCGCCGGCGGCTGGCTCGCGGAGGTGTGATCGGCACCTCGTGCCTGGTCGGACGCCGGCCCGCCCGAGTCGTGGGACGCCCGCCGCGCCCGCTGGCGGCTCTTGCCAGCGGCGGTAAGGTCGCGGGCAACACCACACCACTAGCTCGGTCCGCGGCGCTTCGGGGAAGATCGAGCAGGTCTTGGGGACCCCGTTTTGACCCCCTCAGAACGGGGCGGGTATCTTTGCTTATCGGACCCGAAAGCTATCGGGTCGGTCCGTATGCCCGTGCGTGAGCAGTGACCACTCCGGTGGTCGTGATCGCGGACATGGGCCGTGCGGAACTCTCCTGACAACCATCGGGTTCGTTCCTGTCGGTGCGCTCCCGCGGGCACCACCAGCGCCGCAAGGCCGGGGAGTGGGCGACACGCCCGACCTCGTGGTGCGGGGGAGTCCCAAGTAAACAGTGCCTGCCAGGTGCTCGGCGCCAGGGCACGTGCCCGGACGCCGACGTGTGCGAGCGCCGCCGGGCGAGAGCAACCACGAAGACGCGAACGCTCAAGAGAAAGCCGGTCCATGCCCACCATCCAGCAGCTGGTCCGTAAGGGCCGCCAGGACAAGGTCGCCAAGACCAAGACCGCGGCGCTCAAGGGGAGCCCGCAGCGGCGTGGCGTGTGCACCCGCGTGTACACCACCACCCCGAAGAAGCCCAACTCGGCACTGCGCAAGGTCGCTCGTGTCAAGCTCACCAGCGGCATCGAGGTCACGGCCTACATCCCGGGTGAGGGGCACAACCTCCAGGAGCACTCGATCGTGCTGGTTCGCGGCGGCCGTGTGAAGGACCTCCCCGGCGTGCGGTACAAGATCATCCGCGGGTCGGCCGACACGCAGGGTGTGAAGAACCGCAAGCAGGCTCGCAGCCGGTACGGCGCGAAGAAGGAGAAGAGCTGATGCCCCGCAAGGGTCCGGCCCCGAAGCGGCCGCTCAACGCCGATCCCGTGTACGCCTCGCCGCTGGTCACCCAGCTGGTGAACAAGGTCCTCGTCGACGGCAAGCGCTCGCTGGCCGAGAAGATCGTGTACGCGGCGCTCGAGGGCGCTCGGGAGAAGAACGGCACCGACCCGGTGGTCACGCTCAAGCGTGCGCTGGACAACGTGAAGCCGACCCTGGAGGTCCGCAGCCGCCGCGTGGGTGGCGCGACCTACCAGGTGCCGATCGAGGTCCGCGCCGGCCGCTCGACCACGCTGGCCCTGCGCTGGCTGGTCACCTACTCGCGGGCGCGCCGCGAGAAGACCATGGTCGAGCGCCTCATGAACGAACTGCTCGACGCCAGCAACGGCCTCGGCGCGAGCGTCAAGAAGCGCGAAGACACGCACAAGATGGCGGAGTCCAACAAGGCCTTCGCGCACTACCGCTGGTGACGTCGGGTCGGCTCCTGCCCGCCTCGGCACACCGATTCGACGGCTTGCATCTGCTGTAGGAACGGGGAAGAAACTCGTGGCACGCGACGTGCTGACGGACCTCACGAAGGTTCGCAACATCGGCATCATGGCCCACATCGACGCGGGCAAGACCACCACGACCGAGCGGATCCTGTACTACACCGGGATCAACCACAAGCTCGGCGAGACGCACGACGGCGCCTCGACGATGGACTGGATGGAAGAGGAGCAGAAGCGGGGTATCACGATCACCTCGGCTGCCACCACGACCTTCTGGGGCGACTACCAGATCAACATCATCGACACCCCCGGGCACGTCGACTTCACGGTCGAGGTGGAGCGCTCGCTGCGCGTCCTGGACGGCGCCGTCGCGGTCTTCGACGGCAAGGAAGGTGTCGAGCCGCAGTCCGAGCAGGTCTGGCGGCAGGCGGACAAGTACGACGTCCCGCGCATCTGCTTCGTCAACAAGATGGACAAGCTGGGCGCGGACTTCTACTTCACCGTGAAGACCATCCGCGAGCGGCTGAACGCCACTCCGCTGGTCATCCAGCTCCCGATCGGCAGCGAGTCCGACTTCGAGGGCATCGTCGACCTGGTCAGCATGAAGGCGCTGACCTGGCGCGGTGACGTCAAGAAGGGCGAGCAGTACGAGGTCGAGGAGATCCCCGCCGACCTGGCCGAGGCCGCCGCTTCCTACCGCGAGCAGCTGATCGAGGCCGTCGCCGAGACCGACGAGGCCCTCATGGAGGCCTACTTCGGCGGCGAGGAGCTGACCACCGACCAGATCAAGGCCGGCATCCGCAAGCTGACCGTCGAGCGCACCGCGTTCCCGGTCCTGTGCGGTACCGCGTTCAAGAACAAGGGCGTGCAGCCCATGCTCGACGCGGTCGTCGACTACCTGCCCGCGCCGCTGGACGTGCCGCCGGTGCAGGGCCTGCTGCTGGACGGCGAGACCGCCGCCGAGCGCAAGCCCAGCACCCAGGAGCCGTTCTCCGCGCTGGTCTCCAAGATCGCGGTGCACCCGTTCTACGGGAAGCTGACCTACATCCGGGTCTACTCCGGCAAGCTCTCCTCCGGTTCGCAGGTCATGAACTCGACCCGCGAGCGCAAGGAGCGCATCGGGAAGCTCTTCCAGATGCACTCCAACAAGGAGAACCCGGTCGACGAGGCCCAGGCCGGTCACATCTACGCGGTCGTCGGGCTCAAGGACACCACCACCGGTGACACCTTGTCCGACCCGCAGAACCCGATCGTCCTGGAGTCGATGACCTTCCCGGAGCCGGTCATCGACGTCGCGGTCGAGCCGAAGACGAAGGCCGACCAGGAGAAGCTGTCCACGGCGATCCAGAAGCTCGCCGAGGAGGACCCGACCTTCCGCGTCCACCACGACGAGGAGACCGGTCAGACGGTCCTGTCCGGCATGGGCGAGCTGCACCTGGAAGTCCTGGTCAACCGGATGAAGTCGGACTTCAAGGTCGAGGCGAACATCGGTAAGCCGCAGGTGGCCTACCGGGAGACGATTCGCAAGCCGGTCGAGAAGTACGAGTACACGCACAAGAAGCAGACCGGTGGCTCCGGGCAGTTCGCCCGCGTCATCATCGGCCTCGAGCCGATCGAGCAGACTGCGGACAGTGCGACGTACGAGTTCCAGAACAAGGTCACCGGTGGTCGCGTCCCGCGCGAGTACATCCCGTCGGTGGACCAGGGCGCGCAGGACGCCATGCAGTACGGCGTGCTGGCCGGCTACCCGCTGGTGGGCGTCAAGGTGATCTTGTTGGACGGCCAGTACCACGAGGTCGACTCCTCGGAGATGGCGTTCAAGGTCGCCGGTTCCATCGCCCTGAAGGAGGCCGCGCAGAAGGCCTCCCCGGCGATCCTCGAACCGGTGATGGCGGTCGAGGTGATCACGCCCGAGGACTACATGGGCGATGTCATCGGCGACCTCAACTCCCGCCGTGGCCAGATCCAGGCCATGGAGGAGCGCAGCGGTGCGCGCGTCGTCAAGGCGCAGGTGCCGCTGTCCGAGATGTTCGGGTATGTCGGCGACCTGCGTTCCAAGACGCAGGGCCGCGCGAACTACTCGATGGTGTTCGACTCCTACGCCGAGGTTCCCGCGAACGTGGCGAAGGAGATCATCGCGAAGGCTACGGGCGAGTAATTCCCTGTAGTTCGGCGGCGGGTGGCTCCGGCCTCCGCGGGAGGACCGGAGCCCTCCGCTGCCAAACCCGACAGGACTCCGCCTGGCACTGAATCTTCGCGCAACGCGGGGACTGGCTAGTCGTACGGCGGAAAGAGAACCAAGTCCAGGAGGACAATCCAGTGGCTAAGGCGAAGTTCGAGAGGGACAAGCCGCACGTCAACATCGGGACCATCGGTCACGTTGACCACGGCAAGACCACGCTCACCGCGGCCATCACCAAGGTGCTGCACGAGAAGTACCCGGAGCTGAACCCCTTCACGCCGTTCGACGAGATCGACAAGGCTCCCGAGGAAAAGCAGCGCGGCATCACGATCCAGATCGCGCACGTCGAGTACCAGACCGAGAAGCGTCACTACGCGCACGTCGACGCCCCCGGTCACGCCGACTACGTGAAGAACATGATCACGGGTGCCGCTCAGATGGACGGGGCGATCCTGGTCGTCGCCGCCACCGACGGTCCGATGCCGCAGACGCGTGAGCACGTGCTGCTGGCTCGCCAGGTCGGCGTGCCCTACATCCTCGTCGCGCTGAACAAGGCCGACATGGTCGACGACGAGGAGATCATGGAGCTCGTGGAGATGGAGGTGCGCGAGCTGCTCTCCGGCGAGGAGTACGACGGCGACGACGCTCCGGTCATCCGCGTCTCCGCGCTGAAGGCGCTCGAGGGCGACCCCGAGTGGTCCAACAAGATCGTCGAGCTGCTCGACGCGGTCGACGAGAACGTTCCGGACCCGGAGCGCGAGACCGACAAGCCCTTCCTGATGCCGGTCGAGGACGTCTTCTCGATCACCGGCCGCGGCACCGTGGTGACCGGTCGCATCGAGCGCGGCATCATCAAGGTCAACGAAGAGGTCGAGCTCGTCGGCATCAAGGACACCGCGCTGAAGACCACGGTCACCGGCGTCGAGATGTTCCGGAAGCTGCTGGACGAGGGCCAGGCCGGTGACAACGTCGGTCTGCTCGTGCGCGGCATCAAGCGCGAGGACGTCGAGCGCGGCATGGTGGTCGTCAAGCCGAAGACCACGACCCCGCACACCGAGTTCGAGTGCCAGGTCTACATCCGGTCGAAGGAGGACGGTGGCCGTCACACCCCGTTCTTCAACAACTACCGGCCGCAGTTCTACTTCCGCACCACCGACGTGACCGGCGTCGTGACCCTCCCCGAGGGCACCGAGATGGTCATGCCGGGTGACAACGTCGAGATGACGGTGCAGCTGATCCAGCCGATCGCGATGGACGACGGCCTCCGCTTCGCGATTCGCGAGGGTGGTCGTACGGTCGGCGCGGGTCGCGTCACCAAGATCATCAAGTGATCCACCGCGAGGGCCTGCTTCCTTCCCAGGGAGCAGGCCCTCGCTGGTTTTCGGGGTCGTGCCGCGGCGCGGACCCGGAAACCACCCCCCGATTCGGGCTGGCATCCGGCGTGTGTCATCCTGTATGGGTTGCTCGTTCGGAGCGGCCGGTTTCCCGGGTGTTCATCACCTGTCAGTGGAAGTCCCGGCCGCTCCGCCACGAGAAGCCCCGCGCCCTGGAGTTTCGGAGCAGGACCGGTTTCGGCCGGGCCTGGGCGCTGCGACGGGAGTCTTCCCGCGTCGCCGTCCGGCAGGGTGCAAAGAACTAGGTGTACGGGTCTTAGAGGGTGTCTTTCGAGAAGCTCTCGGATCCATCCCAACGGCGAAGTTCGGTGGGACCGGTCTGTGCGCAGTGGGCGACACGCCCGACCGCGTGTACCGGGCACCAGCAACCTGAACAGGGGCGGACCGAGGGCTGGGCCCTCCGTGCGGGAGTCATCCCGCCGGGAGCTCACCGGCCCAGGCCGCGACGGGCACCCGAAGCCCATGGGCGCAGGCGCCGTCGTCAGCATCGAGCTGAGGACCGCCACAGCGCCGACCACTGGCGGCACGAGACTAGAGGAACGGCAAGCCACTATGGCGGGACAGAAGATCCGCATCCGGCTCAAGGCCTACGACCACGAGGCGATCGACGCGTCCGCGCGCAAGATCGTCGAGACCGTGACGCGCACCGGCGCTCGGGTCGTCGGGCCGGTGCCGCTGCCGACGGAGAAGAACGTCTACTGCGTCATCCGCTCTCCGCACAAGTACAAGGACTCGCGGGAGCACTTCGAGATGCGGACGCACAAGCGGCTCATCGACATCCTCGAACCGACGCCGAAGACGGTGGACGCGTTGATGCGCATCGACCTGCCGGCCAGCGTCGACGTGAACATCCAGTAAGGGTCGGCCCATCTTGAGACGGCTCGTCCGCGGGCCGGCCGTAGTGCGGAGAGAACAAGACTGATGTCTGACAGGCAGATCAAGGGGATTCTGGGCACCAAGCTCGGCATGACCCAGGTCTTCGACGAGAACAACCGGGTCGTCCCGGTGACCGTCGTGCAGGCCGGGCCGAACGTGGTCACCCAGATCCGTACCCCCGACAAGGACGGCTATTCGGCCGTGCAGCTGGCGTTCGGCGCCATCGACCCCCGCAAGGTGAACAAGCCGCGCACCGGCCACTTCACCAAGGCCGGGGTCACGCCGCGCCGCCACCTCGTGGAGCTGCGCACGAACGACGCCGGTGAGTACGAAGTCGGCCAGGAGATCACCGCTGAGGTGTTCGAGTCCGGTGCGGTCGTCGACGTCGTCGGCACCAGCAAGGGCAAGGGCTTCGCCGGCACGATCAAGCGGCACGGCTTCCACCGCCAGCCGATGAGCCACGGTGCGCAGGCCGTGCACCGCAAGCCCGGCTCGATCGGTGGCTGCGCCACCCCGGGTCGTGTCTTCAAGGGCATGCGGATGGCGGGCCGGATGGGCTCCAACCGCGTGACCACCCAGAACCTCAAGGTTCACCGGGTGGAAGGCGAGTCCGGCCTGTTGCTGATCAAGGGTGCCGTTCCCGGCCCCAAGGGCGGCCTGGTTCTGGTCAAGAGCCCCGCGAAGGGTGGTGCGTGATGAGCGCGACGCTGGACGTCCGTACCCCGGACGGCGCGACCGACGGCAGCGTGACGCTGCCCGCCGAGATCTTCGACGTGCAGGCCAACGTGGCCCTGATGCACCAGGTGGTGACGGCCCAGCTGGCCGCCGCTCGCCAGGGCACGCACGCCACGAAGACTCGCGGCCAGGTCTCCGGTGGCGGCAAGAAGCCGTACCGGCAGAAGGGCACCGGTAACGCCCGCCAGGGCTCGATCCGGGCTCCCCAGTTCACCGGTGGTGGCACGGTGCACGGCCCGCAGCCGCGGGACTACACCCAGCGCACCCCCAAGAAGATGAAGGCCGCCGCGCTGCGCGGTGCGCTGTCCGACCGCGTTCGCGCCGGCCAGCTGCACGTCGTGACGCACGTGGTCGGTGGCGAGACGCCGTCGACCAAGGCCGCCAAGGCCGCGGTCCGCACCTGGACCCAGGCGAAGCGCGTGCTGGTCGTGCTGAACAACGCGGAGGAGGCCAATTCCTGGCTGAGCCTGCGGAACCTGACGAACGTGCACCTGATCACGCCGGGTCAGCTCAACACCTACGACGTGCTGGTCAACGACGACGTGGTGTTCACCAAGGCCGCGTTCGAGCGGTTCGTCGCCGGGCCTGCGCAGGTCGCCACGGCCGCGAGCGCTGAGGAGGCACAGCAGTGATCCCCGACCCGCGAGACATCATCCTGGCGCCGGTCGTCTCCGAGAAGAGCTACGGGCTCTTGGAGGAGGGCCAGTACACCTTCCTGGTTCGCCCCGGCTCGAACAAGACCGAGATCAAGATCGCCGTTGAGAAGATCTTCGATGTCAAGGTCACCAACGTGAACACGATCAACCGCAACGGCAAGCGCAAGCGCACCCGCACCGGGTACGGCAAGCGCAAGGACACGAAGCGGGCGATCGTGACGCTGTCCCCGGAGAGCAAGCCGATCGAGATCTTCGGCGGACCGGCCGCCTGACCGGCGCTGATTAGGACGAGGTTTCTACAGAGATGGGCATTCGCAAGCACAAGCCGACGACGCCGGGCCGTCGCGGCTCCAGCGTGTCCGACTTCGCCGAGATCACCCGGTCGGAGCCGGAGAAGTCGCTGGTGCGTCCGCTGCACGGTCGCGGCGGCCGCAACGCGCACGGCAAGATCACCACGCGGCACCAGGGCGGGGGCCACAAGCGGGCCTACCGCATCATCGACTTCCGCCGCAACGACAAGGACGGTGTGCCGGCCAAGGTCGCGCACATCGAGTACGACCCGAACCGCAGCGCACGCATCGCGCTGCTGCACTACCTGGATGGCGAGAAGCGCTACATCATCGCGCCGAACGGCATCGGGCAGGGCGACCGGGTCGAGAGCGGGCCGCGGGCTGACATCAAGCCCGGGAACAACCTCCCGCTGCGCAACATCCCGACCGGTACCGTGATCCACGCGATCGAGCTCCGCCCCGGTGGCGGCGCCAAGATCGCGCGTTCCGCCGGTGCCCGGGTCCAGCTGGTGGCCAAGGACGGCCCGTACGCCCAGCTGCGGATGCCTTCGGGCGAGATCCGCAACGTGGACGCGCGCTGCCGGGCCACCGTCGGCGAGGTCGGCAACTCCGAGCACTCGAACATCAACTGGGGCAAGGCAGGCCGCATGCGGTGGAAGGGCAAGCGCCCGACCGTCCGCGGTGTCGTCATGAACCCGGTCGACCACCCGCACGGTGGTGGTGAGGGCAAGACCTCCGGTGGTCGCCACCCGGTCAACCCCAAGGGCCGCCCCGAGGGTCGCACCCGCCGCAACAAGCCCAGTGACAAGCTCATCGTCCGGCGCCGTCGCACCGGCAAGAAGCGCTGAGCAGGGAGGTAGAAGCACATGCCACGCAGCCTCAAGAAGGGCCCGTTCGTGGACGACCACCTGCTCAAGAAGGTGGACGCGCTGAACGAGTCGGGCAAGAAGACCGTGATCAAGACCTGGTCCCGCCGGTCCACGATCATCCCGGACATGCTCGGCCACACCTTCGCGGTGCACGACGGTCGCAAGCACATCCCGGTGTTCATCACCGAGTCGATGGTCGGACACAAGCTGGGCGAGTTCGCGCCGACGAGGACCTTCAAGGGCCACGTCAAGGATGACCGGAAGTCGCGCCGCCGCTGAGCGGGGGCGAACCAAGAGCAAGGGGTAGCAGGATGACAGCCCGTTCCGACGACACCGCTGCGGCTGACACCCGCGCGGTGGCGCGGGCCCGCTTCGTCCGCGTGACGCCGATGAAGGCCCGTCGCGTGGTCGAGCTCATCAAGGGCCGTAGCGCCAGCGAAGCCCTGGCAGTGCTCCAGTTCGCGCCGCAGGCCGCCAGCGGTCCGGTGTCGAAGGTGCTCGCCAGTGCCGTCGCCAACGCGGAGAACAACCAGTCGCTCGACCCCGACACCCTGTGGGTGCACCGGGCGTACGTGGACGAGGGACCGACGCTGAAGCGGTTCCAGCCCCGTGCCCAGGGCCGTGCGTACCGGATTCGCAAGCGGACCGCGCACATCACCATCGAGGTGGAGTCGCGGCCGAAGGCGGCCGGTAAGACGAAGAGCCAGAAGGGGAGTGCCCGGTAGTGGGTCAGAAGATCAACCCGCACGGCTTCCGACTCGGCATCACCACGGACTGGAAGTCCCGGTGGTACGCCGACAAGCAGTATGCGGAATACGTTGCGGAGGACGTCAAGATCCGCCGTCGGCTCTCTCGCGGTATGGAGCGCGCAGGGATCTCCAAGGTGGAGATCGAGCGCACCCGCGAGCGGGTCCGGGTGGACATTCACACCGCCCGGCCGGGCATCGTCATCGGCCGTCGCGGTGCCGAGGCGGACCGCATCCGCGGTTCGCTGGAGAAGCTGACCGGCAAGCAGGTCCAGCTCAACATCCTCGAGGTCAAGAACTCCGAGGCCGACGCGCAGCTCGTCGCGCAGGGCGTGGCCGAGCAGCTGTCCAACCGCGTGTCCTTCCGGCGCGCGATGCGCAAGGCCATCCAGTCGGCCATGCGCTCGCCGCAGGTCAAGGGCATCCGGGTGCAGTGCGGTGGGCGGCTGGGCGGGGCCGAGATGTCCCGTTCCGAGTTCTACCGCGAGGGTCGCGTCCCGCTGCACACGCTGCGCGCGGACATCGACTACGGCTTCTTCGAGGCCCGCACCACGTTCGGTCGCATCGGCGTCAAGGTGTGGATCTACAAGGGCGAGCTGGTCGGCGGCCTGAAGCAGAAGCAGGAGCAGTCCGAGGTGCGCGCGCCTCGCGGCGAGGGTGGCGGCCGCGGTGAGCGCGGCGGCCGTTCCGAGCGCGGTGGCCGCCGTCGCTCCGGCGCTTCCGGCACCACCGGTGCCGGCGGCACCGAGGCCGGCCGCGCCGCAGCCAAGGGCGGTACGGCGGAGAGCCCGGAGCAGGCGCAGACCGCGGGCGACGCGGCGACCGCCAACGCCCCGGCCGTGGCCGAGCCGCAGGCCGATCAGAAGACGGAGGGCTGAGCAGTGCTGGTCCCACGCAGGGTGAAGTGGCGCAAGAGCCACGCACCGAAGCGCAAGGGCTTCGCCAAGGGCGGCACCCGCATCAACTTCGGCGAATACGGCATCCAGGCGATCGAGCACGGCTACGTGACCAACCGGCAGATCGAGTCGGCTCGTATCGCCATCACCCGGCACGTCAAGCGTGGCGGCAAGGTCTGGATCAACATCTTCCCGGACCGCCCGCTGACGAAGAAGCCGGCCGAGACCCGGCAGGGTTCCGGTAAGGGTTCGCCCGAGTCCTGGGTCGCGAACGTCAAGCCCGGCCGCGTCATGTTCGAGCTGAACTTCCCGAACAAGAAGACGGCTGTGGAGGCGTTGACCCGTGCGGCGCACAAGCTGCCGATGAAGTGCAAGATCGTGTCCCGCGAGGGTGGTGACTTCTGATGGCGGCTGGTGTCACCGCTGGTGAGCTCCGGGAGCTGGGCGACGAGGAATTGCTGGCCCGCGTCCGGGAGTCGAAGGAAGAGCTGTTCAACCTTCGGTTCCAGATGGCGACCGGGCAGTTGGAGAACAACCGCCGGTTGCGCGTGGTCCGCAGGGACATCGCCCGGATCTACACCATCATGCGCGAGCGCGAGCTCGGCCTGACGGTGTCCCCTGACGCGACCGAGGAGGGCGCGGCATGAGCAGCCAGGCAGAAGGACAGAGCGTGGCGCGGAACTACCGCAAAACCCGCGAGGGCTACGTCGTCTCGGACAAGATGGACAAGACGATCGTGGTCTCCCTCGAGGACCGCAAGAAGCACGCTCTCTACGGCAAGGTCATGCGCCAGACCACCAAGGTCAAGGCGCACGACGAGGCCAACACGGCCGGGATCGGCGACCGCGTTCTCCTGATGGAGACCCGGCCGCTGTCCGCGACGAAGCGCTGGCGCCTCGTCGAGGTCGTGGAACGGGCCAAGTAAGGACATCGGAAGCGGGCCGGTCGCCGGTATGTCGGCGCCCGGCCCTCTTCGGGTGATGACCGCGCGCGTCAGGTCGGAAATTTGGCGCGCCAGAGTGTGTCCGCGCGCAGGGTGCGGGCACTTAGGGTCAGGAGTCAGACGTGATCCAGCAGGAGTCGCGACTTCGCGTCGCTGACAACACTGGGGCCAAGGAGATCCTCACGATCCGCGTCCTCGGTGGTTCCGGCCGGCGCTACGCGGGTATCGGTGACGTCATCGTCGCCACCGTGAAGGAAGCCATTCCGGGTGCCGGTGTGAAGAAGGGCGATGTGGTCAAGGCCGTCATCGTCCGCCAGAAGAAGGAGAAGCGCCGCGCGGATGGCTCGTACATCCGGTTCGACGAGAACGCCGCGGTGCTGATCAAGCCGGACGGTGGTCCGCGCGGGACCCGCATCTTCGGCCCCGTCGGCCGCGAGCTGCGCGACAAGAAGTACATGAAGATCATTTCGCTCGCGCCGGAGGTGCTGTGATGAAGATCAAGAAGGGCGACACGGTCGTCGTGATCTCCGGCAAGGACAAGGGTGCCCGGGGCAAGGTCATCGCGGCCTACCCGCAGCGCGAGCGCGTCCTCGTCGAGGGCGTCAACCGGATCAAGAAGCACACCAAGGTCTCCCGGACCGAACGCGGTGCGCAGTCCGGCGGCATCGTCACCCAGGAAGCGGCCATCCACGTGAGCAACGTGATGGTGGTCGACTCCGACGGCAACCCCACTCGCGTGGGCTACCGGATCGGCGAGGACGGCAAGAAGGTCCGCGTCTCTCGCCGCAACGGGAAGGACATCTGATCATGACTACCGCAGAGAAGATCGTCCCCCGGCTCAAGACCCGGTACCGCGACGAGATCCGCCCGGCCCTGCAGCAGGAGTTCGAGTACGCGAACCCCATGCTGGTGCCCGGCGTCGTCAAGGTCGTCGTCAACATGGGTGTCGGCGACGCCGCCCGGGACAGCAAGCTCATCGAAGGCGCGGTCCGCGACCTGACCATCATCACCGGTCAGCGCCCCGAGATCCGCCGGGCCCGCAAGTCCATCGCTCAGTTCAAGCTGCGCGAAGGCATGCCGATCGGTGCGCGCGTCACGCTGCGCGGCGACCGCATGTGGGAGTTCGTCGACCGCCTGGTCACCATCGCGCTGCCGCGCATCCGTGACTTCCGCGGCCTGTCGCCGAAGCAGTTCGACGGCAACGGCAACTACACCTTCGGGCTCAACGAGCAGTCGATGTTCCACGAGATCGACCCCGACTCGATCGACCGTCCTCGCGGTATGGACATCACCGTGGTGACCACGGCCACCACCAATGAGGAAGGCCGGCGGCTGCTGCGCCACCTGGGCTTCCCGTTCAAGGAGCAGTGATGTCGGGTATCGCTGGGCGTCGAAACAAGGAGAACTGAGCCGATGGCCAAGAAGGCGCTGATCAACAAGGCCGCCCGCAAGCCCAAGTTCAAGGTGCGCGGCTACACCCGCTGCCAGCGTTGCGGGCGTCCGCGGTCGGTCTTCCGCAAGTTCGGCCTGTGCCGCGTGTGCTTCCGCGAGATGGCGCACGCCGGCGAGCTGCCGGGCGTGAGCAAGTCTTCCTGGTGAGTGCCCGCCCGCTGAGCGCCACCCGGTGACGGGTACGCTCGGCGGGCACCACCAGGTCTTTTGCCCGCTTCGGCGGGCTGGCGCGCGTGCGCGCCGCTGACATGAGCCTGCCGATCGAGCAGGCGTGATCCGACTTCGCCTAGGCCAGGATCCAGACCTCCCGCAGCGCGGGGCGCGTCCGGGTCCGTCGGAACCGGGTGAGAAAGGTGGACCAGGTCACCATGACGATGACCGATCCCATCGCAGACATGCTGACGCGTCTGCGGAATGGAAGCTCGGCTTATCACGACGAGGTCGTGATGCCGCATTCGAAGCTCAAGGCGAACATCGCCGAGATCCTCAAGCGCGAGGGTTACGTGACGGGTTCCCGTGCCGAGCAGGGCGAGAAGGGCCAGAACCTGGTCGTCGAGCTCAAGTACGGCCCGAACCGGGAGCGCAGCATCGCCGGCCTGCGACGGGTCTCGAAGCCCGGCCTGCGGGTCTACGCGAAGTCCACCAACCTGCCGAAGGTTCTCGGCGGACTGGGCATCGCGATCATTTCCACGTCGGGTGGTCTGGTGACCGACCGGCAGGCCATCAAGCAAGGCGTGGGCGGGGAAGTCCTCGCCTACGTTTGGTAAGGGAGGAGGAGCATGTCGCGCATCGGGAAGCTTCCGATCACCGTGCCCTCCGGCGTCGAGGTCACCATCGACGGGCAGGCGGTGACGGTCAAGGGGCCGAAGGGCACCCTGGAACAGAACATCGCCGAGCCCATCATCGTCGAGAAGGATGACGACGGGTCGGTCCTGGTCAAGCGGCCGGACGATGAGCGGGAGAGCCGCTCGCTGCACGGTCTTTCGCGCAGCCTGGTCAACAACATGGTGCTCGGCGTCAGCCAGGGCTACCAGAAGAACCTCGAGATCCACGGCGTGGGTTACCGCGTGCTGCTCAAGGGATCGAACCTCGAGTTCTCCCTGGGCTACAGCCACCCCATCGTGATCGAGCCGCCGCAGGGCATCGAGTTCGCGGTCGACGGCGCGACCAAGCTGTCGGTCAAGGGCATCGACAAGCAGCTGGTCGGCGAGGTCGCAGCCAGGATCCGCAAGCTGCGCCGCCCCGACCCGTACAAGGGCAAGGGCGTCCGGTACGCCGGCGAGACCATCCGCCGCAAGGTCGGAAAGACGGGTAAGTGACCATGAGCGAGACAACCACTGCTACGAAGCGCAAGCCCGTGGGCAAGGACATCTCGACCGTGCGTCGGATCGCCCGCGCCAACCGCCACTTCCGGCTCCGCAAGAAGATCAGCGGCACGCCTGCGCGTCCGCGCCTGGTCGTGACCCGGTCCACGCGGCACATCGTCGCGCAGGTCATCGACGACGTCGCGGGTCACACGCTGGCGTCGGCCTCCAGCATGGAAGCCGACCTGCGCACCCTCGAGGGCGACAAGAAGGCCAAGGCGACCAAGGTCGGCGAGCTGGTTGCGGCTCGCGCCAAGGACGCCGGGGTCGAGAAGGTCGTGTTCGACCGGGGCGGCAACGCCTACCACGGCCGCGTCGCGGCGCTGGCCGATGCCGCTCGCGAGGGCGGCCTGGAGTTCTGACATGCGTACGACTGAGATGACAACGATCGAGAGGGACGCCTGATGCCTGGACGCACTCGGCGTGACGGCGGTTCGGAGTCCGGCGGCAAAGACCGCCGGGACCGCCGCGACGGTGGCCGTGGCGGGGCGGCCCAAGAGAAGAGCATGCAGTTCGAGCGCGTCGTGACGATCAACCGCGTCGCGAAGGTCGTCAAGGGCGGCCGGCGGTTCAGCTTCACCGCGCTCGTGGTCGTCGGTGACACCGACGGCATGGTCGGTGTCGGCTACGGCAAGGCCAAGGAAGTGCCCGCGGCGATCGCCAAGGGCGTGGAGGAGGCGAAGAAGAACTTCTTCCGCGTCCCCCGCCTCGGCGGCACGATCACGCACCCGGTGCAGGGTGAGGACGCCGCAGGCGTCGTCATGCTGCGCCCGGCCAGCGCCGGTACCGGTGTCATCGCCGGTGGCCCGGTGCGCGCGGTGCTGGAAGGCGCCGGCGTGCACGACGTGCTGAGCAAGTCGCTGGGCAGCGACAACCCGATCAACATCGTGCACGCCACCGTGGCGGCGCTGAAGAGCCTGCAGCGTCCGGAGGAGGTCGCGGCCCGCCGCGGTCTGCCGCTGGAGGACGTGGCTCCCGCGTTCATGCTGCGCGCCCGTGCCGGTCAGGGGGCGTGACGTGGCACAGCTGAAGATCACTCAGACGCGTGGTCTGGTGGGCACCAAGAGCAACCAGCGGGACAGCATGCGCACCCTCGGGCTGCGCAAGATCCGCCAGTCGGTTGTTCGCCCGGACGACGCGAACACGCGTGGCCTGATCAAGGCCGTGCACCACCTGGTGACGGTTGAGGAGGTCGACTGATCATGGTCATCAAGATCCATGACCTGCGGCCCGCGCCGGGTTCGAACCGGGACAAGATCCGGGTCGGCCGTGGTGAGGGTTCCAAGGGCAAGACCGCGGGCCGCGGTACCAAGGGCACCAAGGCTCGCAAGACCGTCTCCCCGCGCTTCGAGGGCGGGCAGATGCCGATCCACATGCGGCTGCCGAAGCTTCGCGGCTTCAAGAACCGCAACCGCGTGGAGTACCAGGGCGTGAACCTCGGCCGCCTGGCCGTTGCGTTCCCGAACGGCGGCACCGTCGGTCTCGACGAGCTGATCTCGGCCGGTCTCGCCAACAAGGGCGAACTGGTGAAGATCCTCGGTGGCGGCGAGCTGGAGGGCGTCAAGCTGGACGTCACCGCGCACGCCTTCACCGGCAGCGCGCAGGAGAAGATCACTGCCGCGGGCGGTTCGGCGACCAAGCTGGACAGCTGAACGACGCGGTGATCCGGTCGTGGGGGGCGGTCGACCTGGGGGGGGGCGGCCCCTTTCGCATGTGCGGGGCCGGAACGCCGGATTCTGGTGATTTCCTGGTTCTTCGCCGTTCCACCTCGCGGGCGCGAGGCGCTGACCTGCGGTTCCGGTTCGTCGGCCGGGCGCGGGGCGCGCTGCGCCGCGGTTTCCGCGCCGCCGTGGTGAACGGATCGTGCCGCCGCGGTGAACGGCGGTGGTGCGCGGCCGGTCCGCTCCGCGTTCCCGACCGGGTGCGGCCGACGTCGGCGCCGAGCGGGTGAGGGCCTTGCTGTGCTGGGGTTTCGTCGTTCGGCGCTCGTGGTTCCGGTCGCCGCGCGGGGCTCACGGAGCAGTGGTGCTGCGCCGAACGGCCGCCGCGAAAAGTGTGAGCGCCCGCCGCCGTTCCGCCGAATGCAGCCCTCCCATTTGCTGGTGCAGACCAATCTCGGGCCGCTCTACCTTGATCGGGCAAGTGCCCCGAAGCACACCTCCGATCGACGAAGACCTGAGGAGCGGACATGCGGCTTCGAACGTTGCGCGCAGGACTCCCGCTGGTGGCGATGTCGCTGCTGGCGGCCGCCATTCCCGGAGTCGCCACCGCGGCCAAGACCGCGGACGCCGCCCCCGCGCGGCACTGCGCCTTCCACGCCGACACCGGGCAGCAGCACTGCTTCGACACCCTCGCCGAAGCCACCGGCAGCGCCGGCGCCGGCGCCGCGGACACCCGGGACGGCGAGGTCGTCCAGGGCACGCTGTTCGACGAGGAGAACTACGGCGGCGACAGCTTCACCATCTACGGCTCCGGGTTGTGCGAGAAGGACGGCTGGGTCGACTACCAGATCGACCTGCCGGACGACTGGAAGGACCGGGTCACCTCGGTGCAGCCGTGGGGCGACTGCTGGATCTGGCTGTACCCCGAGCCGGGCCTCGGCGGCGACCGGGACGGGCCGTTCAAGGAGAACACCGCCTACGTCGGCGACCTGATGAACGACCGCACCCAGTCGGTCGGGCTGAGCTGAGCGATCGGGCGGCCGGATCTCCCCGCGGCGCGATCCGCCCCCCCCGCACCGAGTTCCGCCGCGGGCCCCGCTCTCAACGAGGAGAAGCCATGTCCCCACGCCGGACCAGCGCGGTGCTCGTCTCCGCGTTCTCGCTGGCCTCGCTGGCCTTCGCCCCCGCGGCCTCGGCCGCCGACGAACCGACCACCCGCGAGCTGATGGAGAAGTGCGACAACGGCACCGACAGCTGCGTGTTCCACCCGGAAGGGCAACCCGAGTACTACGTGGAGGACCGGCACACCGTCGGCGACCCGGTCTACAACTGCACCGACGGCCTGCAGCGGTTCTCGGTGGAGTGGTCGGACACCACCTCGCAGAGCAACAGCGTCGGCCTGTCCATGACCACGGAAGCCGGGTTCGGCAAGGTCTTCGCCGTCGCCTACGAGCAGAGCTACGAGCACACCTGGGAGGAATCGCACACCGAATCCCAGACGACCCACGTGGACACCGAACCGAACCAGGTGGGTTCGGTGGAGCGCGCCGCGCAGATGCAGAAGGTGAAGGGCACCTACGAGCTGCATTTCGAGGACAAGTTCCACGACCACTACATCTGGTACGTGCCGATGGAGATCACCGGGCCGGCCCCGGACCCGACGAGCGCGGTCAGCCAGCACGTGCGGGACATGACGGAGGAGGAGATCTCCCAATGCCCGTGACGGGAACGGCGGGCCCGCCGCCCGGCCCCAGCCCCCACGCGCCGCGGACCGCGCCGAGCTCCGATCGAGAAGAGGTCTCCCGATGATCCGACGCATCGCCACCGCCGCGGCCGCGACCGCCGCCGCGGGACTGCTGATCGCCCCGCCCGCCTCCGCCGCGGAGGAACCGACCGCTCGCGAACTCCTGGAGAAGTGCGACAACGGCACCGACAGCTGCGTGTTCCACCCGGAGGGCGAGCCCGAGTACTTCCAGAACACCTCGGAGCAGGTGGGCAGCCCGACGTTCAACTGCACCGAGCTGCCGCAGCGGATGGGCGTCAGCTGGTCCGACACCACCTCGGAGAGCAACAGCCTCGGGCTGTCCATGTCGACCTCGTTCGGCGAGGTGTTCAAGGTGACCTTCAAGGCCAGCTACGGCCACGAGTGGAAGGAATCCCACACCGAGAGCCAGACGACGAACATCGACGTGCAGCCGGGCGACGCCGGGCGGGTCTACTACGGACCGAAGATGCAGAAGGTGACGGGCACCTACGAGCTGCACTTCGAGGACAAGTTCTACGACCACTACATCTGGTACGTGCCGATGGAGGTCACCGGCCCGGCCGAGGACCAGCAGAGCACGGTCGTCCAGGACACCAGCCCGATGACGGAGGAGGAGCACGCCGCGAATTGCGGCTGATCTGCTCCGCTCGTCTTGTTCCGGGGGTGGGGTGGCGGAACCTCAGCGTCCTCCTCGCTGCGGGATCGTTCTCACCGGTGGCTCCGCCACCGGAGGAAACGCTGTCCTCGCGAGGAGAACGCTGAGAACCCCGAGTGGTCCTCTTGCTCGGGTGGTCTCCGCTCATCGGCTTCGCCGCTGACATGGCGGACCGCGCGACTCTTCGTGGGGTTTCGAATTCGGGCGGTGTGGGGGTTTTCTCCGTCGCGCGGGGCGGGGTGCTCGGCCTCGGCGGTGGCGGTCACCGTGCGTCGCTCGGGTCGTTCCCAGTCGTGTTCGCCGAACGGGAACGATCCGAGGTGCGGCGGATCACCGCCGACCGGCGGGACGCGTTAGGCGACCTGCTAGAGTCGCCCAGGCAGCACCGTGCCGAGCACGGTGCTGTGGATTTTCCAGCCGTGCCGGCCCCGTGTACGAGGAATTGGGAAGCCGGCCATCGTTCGGCCGGTACTCCCGGCTTGCGCACCAGGAGGTTCGCGTGCTCGGCGCCTTCCGCTCGGCTCTGGCGACGCCGGACCTGCGCCGCAAGATCCTGTTCACTCTGGGCATGGTCGTGCTGTACCGGCTCGGCGCCACGATTCCCTCCCCGGGGGTCTCGTATCCGAACGTCCAGCAGTGCTACCAGGAGTTGCAGGGCAGTCAGAGCGTCTTCTCGCTGTTGAACCTGTTCAGCGGTGGCGCGTTGTTGCAGTTGTCGGTGTTGTCGCTGGGCATCATGCCCTACATCACCGCGAGCATCATCGTGCAGCTGCTCCAGGTGGTCATTCCACGCTTCGAGCAGCTGAAGAAGGAAGGCCAGTCCGGCCAGGCGAAGCTGACGCAGTACACCCGGTACCTGGCGATCGCGCTGGCGGTGCTGCAGGCGACCGGCATCGTCGCGCTCGCCGAGCGCGGCCAGCTGTTCCCGAACTGCACCGCGGACGTCATCCCGGACAGCTCGGTGCTGAACCTCATCACGATCGTGGTCGTGATGACGGCGGGCGCCGCACTGCTGATGTGGATGGGCGAGCTGATCACCGAGCGCGGTATCGGCAACGGCATGTCGCTGCTCATCTTCACCTCGATCGCGGCGCGGATCCCCGCCGAGGGCGGCCAGATCCTGCAGACGCACGGCGGCCTGGTGTTCGCGGTGATCCTGGTGTTCGCGGTGGCCATCATCGCGACGGTGGTCTTCATCGAGCAGGCGCAGCGCCGCATCCCGGTGCAGTACGCGAAGCGGATGATCGGGCGCCGCATGTACGGCGGCACCTCGACCTACCTGCCGTTGAAGGTGAACCAGGCCGGTGTGATCCCGGTGATCTTCGGTTCCTCGCTGCTGTACCTGCCGCAGCTGCTCGGGCAGCTCGCGGGCAACCAGGACTCCTGGTGGGCGCGGTTCATCCAGACCTACATCGTCGACCCGTCCAGCTGGGTGCACATCCTGCTGTACATGGCGATGATCATCTTCTTCGCCTACTTCTACGTCTCGATCACGTTCAACCCGGAAGAGCGGGCGGACGAGATGAAGAAGTTCGGCGGGTTCATCCCCGGCATCCGGCCCGGCAGGCCGACCGCGGAGTACCTGAGCTTCGTGCTCTCCCGGATCACGCTGCCCGGTTCGCTGTACCTGGGCATCATCGCGATCCTGCCGAACTTCTTCCTGGGCCTGACCGGCCAGGGCGGGAACCAGAACTTCCCGTTCGGCGGCACCGCTGTGTTGATCATGGTCAACGTCGGCTTGGACACGGTGAAGCAGATCGAGAGCCAACTCACGCAGCGGAACTACGAGGGTTTCCTCCGGTAAACTCGTCGGACAACGGATACCGGACACGGCGTTTCGCATCGCGGAAGCTCACTCACGAGCGTTCCGCGCAGCGCTTGCACTAGGGTGTCCGTCCGCGGCGACGTCTGACGCGGTGCCTGCCTGGGCTGAGATCCCAGGCGCACCGCACGGTCGCCGGAGCGCCGGGCAACGCGCGCGGTGACCAGCATCCGCACTCCACGGGGTGAGTGCGGAGCGCTCGACGAAGGTGGCGGCAGACCACCGGAATGATTCGGAGGCAGACCCTTGGTGCGATTGGTTCTCGTCGGCCCGCCGGGTGCGGGCAAGGGCACCCAAGCGGCCGTGCTGGGCGAACGGCTCGCCGTTCCGCACATCTCCACCGGCGACCTGTTCCGGGCGAACATCGGCAATTCCACGCCGCTCGGGCAGCAGGCCAAGTCCTACATCGACGCCGGTGAACTGGTGCCCGACGAGGTCACCAACGAGATGGTGCGGGAGCGCCTCGCGGAGCCGGACGCGCAGAAGGGGTTCCTGCTCGACGGGTTCCCGCGCACCACGCCGCAGGCCGACGTGCTCGGCGAGATCCTGGCCGAGAACGGCATGGAGCTGTCCGCGGTCCTCCAGTTCGACGTGCCGGAGGAGGAGCTGGTGAGCCGCATGCTGGCCCGCGGCCGCTCCGACGACACCGAGGACGTGATCCGGCGCAGGCTCGCGGTCTACCACTCGGAGACCGAGCCGCTGCTGGACTACTACCGCCCCAAGGTGGTCAAGATCAACGCGCTCGGTTCGGTCGAGGAGATCACCGACCGCGCGCTGGACGCGCTGGGCCAGAAGGCCTGACGAGCGGCACCGAGGAACGGACGGGAGCACGGGTGTTTCGGCGAGGCAAGGGCATCGAGCTCAAATCGACCGGCGAGATCGAGGCCATGCGGGCCGCTGGGCTGGTCGTCGCCGACGCGCTCGCCGCGGTGACCGCGAAAGCGGAGCCGGGCGTGAGCACCGGTGAGCTCGACGAGCTCGCCGAGCAGGTGATCCGGGACGCGGGCGCGGTCCCGTCGTTCCAGGGCTACCACGGTTTCCCGGCGTCGATCTGCGCGTCGCTGAACGAGAAGGTCGTGCACGGCATCCCCTCGAAGTCCGAGGTGCTCGCCGACGGCGACCTGCTCTCGGTGGACTGCGGGGCGATCCTGGACGGTTGGCACGGGGACTCCGCGGTCACGCTGTCCGTCGGCACCGTCAGCGCCCGCGACCAGGCGCTGTCCGACGCGACCCGCAAGGCCATGTGGGCCGGTCTGCAGCGCGCCCAGGCCGGTGCGCACCTCACCGACATCTCGCACGCGGTGCAGAGCGCCGCCCAGGCCGCGGCCAAGGCCGACGGCAACCAGTACGGGATCATCGCCGAGTACGGCGGGCACGGCATCGGCACCGAGATGCACATGGAGCCCTTCCTGCCGAACCTCGGCAAGCCGGGCCGCGGTCCGAAGCTGCGGGTCGGCATGGCGCTGGCGGTGGAGCCGATGCTGACGCTGGGTTCCGCGGAGACGGAGGAGCTCGACGACGAGTGGACCGTGGTCACCGTCGACGGTTCCCGCGCGGCCCACTGGGAGCACACCGTCGCGATCACCGAGAACGGCCCCTGGGTGCTGACCGCCCCGGAGAGCTGACCGGACCCGAACGCGCAGGACGCCCCGCTCGCCGATCCGGCGGGTGGGGCGTTCCGCTGTTCGGGGCCACCGGCCCGCCCGCGAGCACGCGTTCGCGGCAGGGCTGCGGCGGCAGGGGTCAGCGGGGGCGGCGGCAGACGTAGACGCGGGCCGGCGGGACGTTGCGCCACACGGTGCTGCGCGGCAGGACCTCCTCGAAGGTCTCCCGCAGCAGTTCGGTGAAGGCGATCGTGTTCCGCCGCCACAGCGTCGTCACGTAGGTGACGGTGGTGAACACGCCGCCGGGGGTCAGCGCCTTCGCGACCTCCGCGAGCAGTTCGCGCTGCTTGTCCGCCGGCAGCAGGGTCCACGGGATGCTGCTGATCACCGCGTCGACCTGGTTGCGGTTCGCGGTGCGCAGCAGGTCGCCGAGGTGCCCGGCGTCGCCCTCGATGACCTCCAGCCACGGCTTGGTCGCGGCGAGGTAGCGCACCATCTCCGAGTCGATCTCCACCGCGAAGTGGTCGGCGCCCGCGGGCAGCCGTTCGTGCAGCGCGCCGCTCAGCGCCCCCGTGCCGGGGCCCAGTTCGAGGACCGTCGGCGTCCCGTGCGCGGGTACGACCTCGGCGACCGCGCGGGCCACGTGCTCGGAGGTGGGCAGCACCGCACCTACGGTTCCGGGCTGCCGCACGGCTCGCGTGACGAAGGTGCGGTACTCGTGCAGCTTGGCTCGCTTGCTCACTCGGCGCTCCTGGATCGGTCGGGCGGTCCGTGCGGCACGGTAGCGACTCGGGCGCCGCGCGCGGGCGATGACGCTGCCGTGCGGGGGAATTGCGTGCGCTGGGCGGTCCGTCCGATCAGAGCAGCGGTCGGCGGCAGATGTAGTGCAGGATCGGCGGGAGGTTGCGCCACGTGGTGTGCGTGATGACCTCGTCGAAGGTGGCGGCGAGCCGTTGCCGGAAGCGCCGCCCGCCGGTGTTGTGCTCGGCGGGCAGGTAGGTCAGCGCGGTGAACGCGCCGTGCGGGGCGAGCACCTTGGTGACCTCGCCGAGGATCCGGTCCTGGTCGGCTTCGCCCAGCAGCGACCAGGGCAGGCTGCTGATCACGGCGTCCACCTGGTCGACGCCCCGTTCGGCCAGCAGCGGGACCAGGTCGCCTGCGTCGCCGTGGACCAGCTCCATCCACGGGGCGTGCACCTGCAGGTGGCGCACCATTTCGTCGACGAGCTCGATGCCGACGTGCCGGGCCCCGGCGGGCAGCCGATCCCGGATGCCGCCGCTGAGCGAACCGGTGCCGGGGCCGAGCTCCAGCACCACGGGCTGGCCGGTGGTGGGCACCACCTGGGCGACGACCCCGGCGACCGCCGCCGAGGTGGGGGTGGCCGCGCCGACCTTCTGCGGGTTGCGCACGGCTCCGGCGAGGAAGGCGCGGTACTCGCCGAGCTTGCCGGGCAGGCCGGACGGGCGAGTGCTGGCGGGACGGTCCTGTTGGGCGGTCACTGCTCTCCTCGAAGCGCGGTTCGGTGGTCGGAACGGGATCGCTGGGGTGGCCGATGCCCTGGGCGGGCGGCCTCGCGGCTTCCCGTGGCCGGGGTGCGCGGCGGAGGCACCGGTGACCGGAGTGCCCGCGGCTCCGGGCGACGTCGTCGTCGCGCCGCCGGGTGAGATCGAACGTAGACAGCCCGCGAGCGGCCCCGCAACCGCCCGAGTGGGCGGTCCCGTCCCACCGCCGCGCCGGGACGGACCCGGCCCGCGGGCGTCCGCCGAACCGGCCGAGCCCGCCGACCTGGGGTGTTGCCCGGCCCCGGGTGAAGGCGCGATCCGCGTGCGCGTACAGTGGAGCAACGGCGCACTCATCGCGCCGGTTCGTCGTGCGTCCTGCTCGCAGGGGGCGCGTGCAGGGGGTCGGTTCCGGCTCGCTGGCCAAGTCGCCCCACGGGTGTCCAGCGGTTCACGCCGCAGGGCTCAGGGCGTCCGGACCGGCCGCAGTGCGCCTGCCACCAGTCCTGGGGGAAGTCTCCTGGTCAGGTGGCCGAAGGCGCAAGCCTTACCAACCGTCACCGTCACGAAACGCGGAGGACATGGGCAAAAAAGACGGGGCCATTGAGGTCGAGGGTCGCGTGATCGAGCCGCTCCCCAACGCGATGTTCCGCGTCGAGTTGGAGAACGGGCACAAGGTCCTCGCGCACATCAGTGGCAAGATGCGTCAGCACTACATCCGCATCCTGCCCGAGGACCGGGTCGTCGTGGAGCTCTCGCCCTACGACCTTTCCCGTGGGCGCATCGTCTACCGCTACAAGTGACCTCCACGGTGTCCGGGAGACCGGGCACGCGTCCGAGCAGGAGAGCACAGGCCGTGAAGGTCCAACCGAGTGTGAAGAAGATCTGCGACAAGTGCCAGATCATCCGCCGTCACGGGCGGGTCCTGGTCATCTGCGACAACCAGCGCCACAAGCAGCGCCAGGGCTGATCGCGTCCGTCGCAGACGGGTAGCTACAGACAATCCAAGGGAACTCCCCTGACCTGCCGGCTCGCGAGGTGAGCCGGTCGACCCCCGGTTCCAGGCCGGGGCTTCGCGCCGTCCGCGGCGCGGAGGTGGCTGGGGTTGCAGACCTGGAACGACACGAAGGAGACCTGCCGCAATGGCACGGATCACCGGTGTCGACCTCCCGCGCGACAAGCGCATGGAGGTCGCGCTGACCTACATCTTCGGGATCGGCCGCAGCCGTTCCCAGGAGATCCTGAAGGCGACGGACATCTCGTTCGACGCCCGCGCGAAGGATCTCGACGACGAGCAGCTCGCGAAGCTCCGCGACTACATCGAGAACAATTTTCGGGTCGAGGGTGACCTGCGCCGCGAGGTCGCGGCCGACATCCGCCGGAAGATCGAGATCGGTTGCTACGAGGGGACGCGGCACCGCCGCCACCTCCCGTTGAACGGGCAGCGGACGAAGACCAACGCCCGTACCCGCAAGGGGCCGAAGAAGACGGTCGCCGGCAAGAAGAAGGCCGGGAAGAAGTAAGCGTCGCTAGGAGACCACGACAGCTATGCCACCCAAGTCTCGCACCGGCGCCGTCAAGAAGGTGCGGCGCAAGGAAAAGAAGAATGTCGCGCACGGACAGGCGCACATCAAGAGCACCTTCAACAACACCATCGTGTCCATCACGGACCCGACCGGTGCTGTGATCAGCTGGGCCTCCGCGGGCCACGTCGGGTTCAAGGGCTCCCGCAAGTCCACCCCGTACGCCGCGCAGATGGCCGCTGAGAACGCTGCCCGCAAGGCCGCCGAGCACGGCATGAAGAAGGTCGACGTCTTCGTGAAGGGCCCGGGCTCGGGCCGCGAGACGGCGATCCGCTCGCTGCAGGCCGCCGGCCTCGAGGTCGGCACGATCCAGGACGTGACCCCGCAGCCGCACAACGGTTGCCGGCCGCCCAAGCGGCGCCGGGTCTGATCGCGGGAGAGGAGTAGAAGAAGATGGCACGTTACACCGGTCCCGCGACCCGCAAGTCCCGCCGTCTGAAGGTTGACCTCATCGGTGGGGACCAGGCGTTCGAGCGTCGTCCGTACCCGCCGGGTCAGCACGGGCGCGCGCGCATCAAGGAAACCGAGTACCTGCTGCAGCTCCAGGAGAAGCAGAAGGCTCGTTTCACCTACGGCATCCTCGAGCGCCAGTTCCGCTCGTACTACGAGGAAGCCAACCGCCGCACCGGCCGTACCGGCGAGAACCTCCTGCAGCTGCTGGAGTCCCGCCTGGACAACGTGATCTACCGGTCGGGCCTGGCCCGCACCCGGCGGATGGCGCGGCAGCTGGTCAGCCACGGCCACTTCGTGGTCAACGGCACCAAGGTGAACGTTCCGAGCTTCCAGGTCTCGAAGTTCGACATCATCGACGTGAAGCCGAAGTCGATCAACACCACGCCGTTCATCATCGCCAAGGAGACCTTGGGCGAGCGGCCGGTGCCGGCGTGGCTGCAGGTCGTCCCGTCGAACCTCCGCGTCCTGGTGCACCAGCTCCCGGAGCGCGCGCAGATCGACACCCCGGTCACCGAGCAGCTCATCGTCGAGTACTACTCGAAGTGATGCTTCCCGCCGGCGGCCCCACCAGGTCGCCGGCGGTGGCCGTCCGGGCGGCGGAGCCGGATTCCGCCGTCCGCCCGCGGTTCGCCGCGGGCAGCCATTCCACCGACGTCAAATAGCGGGCGTCGTAGGCAAAGGAAACTCACATGCTCATCTCCCAGCGACCCTCACTGGCCGAAGAGGCCGTGACCGAGACCCGCTCCCGGTTCGTCATCGAGCCGCTGGAGCCCGGCTTCGGCTACACCCTCGGCAACTCGCTGCGCCGCACCCTGCTGTCCTCGATCCCCGGTGCGGCCGTCACCAGCCTGCGGATCGACGGTGTGCTGCACGAGTTCACCACCATCCCGGGCGTGAAGGAGGACGTCACCGACGTCATCCTGAACCTCAAGGAGCTCGTCACGAGCTCCGAGGAGGACGAGCCGGTCACGATGTACCTGCGCAAGCAGGGCCCCGGTGAGGTCACCGCGGCCGACATCGTGCCGCCGGCCGGGGTCACCGTGCACAACCCGGATCTGCACATCGCCACGCTCAACGGCAAGGGCAAGCTGGAGATCGAGCTCGTCGTCGAGCGCGGTCGCGGCTACGTCCCGGCGGTGCAGAACAAGCAGACCGGTGCCGAGATCGGCCGCATCCCGGTCGACTCGATCTACTCGCCGGTGCTGAAGGTGACGTACAAGGTCGAGGCGACCCGCGTCGAGCAGCGCACCGACTTCGACAAGCTGATCCTGGACGTCGAGACCAAGCCGTCGATCACGCCGCGCGACGCGGTCGCGTCGGCCGGTCGGACCCTGGTCGAGCTGTTCGGGTTGGCGCGCGAGCTCAACGTGGATGCCGAGGGCATCGAGATCGGGCCGTCGCCCGCGGAGGCCGACACCATCGCGGCCTACGCGATGCCGATCGAGGACCTGGACCTGACGGTGCGTTCCTACAACTGCCTCAAGCGGGAGGGGATCCACACCGTCGGTGAGCTGGTGTCGCGCAGCGAGGCCGACCTGCTGGACATTCGCAACTTCGGTGCGAAGTCCATCGACGAGGTCAAGCTGAAGCTGGTGGGTCTGGGCCTGTCCCTCAAGGACAGCCCGCCCGGGTTCGACCCGTCGGCCGCCGCTGCCGAGTACGCCTCGGAGGGCTGGTCGGCGGACGACGACACCCCGCTGGGCTCCTTGTCGGTGGCCGAGGACAACGGCTACGACGACGGTCAGGACTACGCGGAGACAGAGCAGCTGTAGCTGTGTTGCGCGGGAGGGCCACCCGATCCGCGCCTTGAGAGGAGCAAGCGATGCCCACCCCCACCAAGGGAGCGCGTCTCGGCGGGTCGCCGGCGCACGAGCGGCTGATGCTGGCCAACCTGGCCACGTCGCTGTTCGAGCACGGCAAGATCACGACTACCGAGGCGAAGGCGAAGCGGCTGCGTCCGCTCGCCGAGCGCCTGATCACCAAAGCCAAGAAGGGCGACCTGCACAACCGTCGCGAGGTCATGAAGACCATCCGCGACAAGGACGTCGTGCACAAGCTCTTCGCCGAGATCGGTCCGCACTTCGCGGAGCGGCCGGGCGGCTACACCCGGATCGTCAAGGCGATGCCGCGTCGCGGTGACAGCGCCAAGATGGCCGTGATCGCCCTGGTGACGGAGAAGACCGTCACCGCCGAGGCGGAAGCCGCTCGCGGCACCAAGTTCGCCAAGGACGCCGAGGCCACCCCGGCTGCGGAGGAGACTCCCGCGGTCGAGGAGACCACGGCCGACGAGGCCGTCGAGGCCAAGGCCGACGACGCCGCTGAGGCAGGGGTCGAGGAGACCGCGAAGAAGGACGAGTCCTGATTCGGGTCGACGACGCCGCGAACGAGCCCGCCGCTCCCCACGGGGACGGCGGGCTCGTTCGTCTCCGCCTGGACGTGTCCTACGAGGGCACCGACTTCTCCGGCTGGGCGAAGCAGCCCGGCAGGCGCACCGTGCAGGGGCTGCTGGAGGACGCGCTGGCCAAGCAGCCCCCGGGCCGCGACGTCCCGCGCTCGGTTGTGGTGGCCGGACGCACCGACGCCGGGGTGCACGCCACCGGTCAGGTGGTGCACGTGGACGTGGTGCCGTTCGAGCCCGGCTCGACCGTGCGGATCCCCGTGGACGAGCGCGGGATCCCGGACCTGGAGCGGATGCGGCACCGCTGGAACCGGATCCTGCCGGGCGACGTGCGGGTGCTGGACGCGCGGGTGGCTCCCGCGGGGTTCGACGCCCGGTTCTCGGCGCTGCGGCGGCACTACCGCTACCAGGTCTCGGACGCGTCGTGGGGAGTCGATCCGCTGCGGCGGCGGGACACCTTGGCGTGGAACCGCCCGGTGGACGTGGCGGCGCTGAACGCGGCCTCGCTGGACCTGCTGGGGTTGCGGGACTTCGCGGCGTTCTGCAAGCCGCGGGAGGGCGCGACGACGGTGCGGGAGCTGCAGCGCTTCGAATGGGAGCGGGTGGCGGAGCACCTGATCGTGGCGCGGGTGAGCGCGGACGCGTTCTGCCACTCGATGGTGCGGAGCCTGGTGGGGGCGCTGCTGCTCGTCGGGGACGGGCGGCGCGGCGGTGGCTGGCCCGCGGAGCTCGCCGGAGCCGGGGAGCGCACCAGCGCGGTGGCGCCCGCGCACGGGCTCACCCTGCTCGGCGTGGACTACCCGGACGAGGCCGAGCTGGCGGTGCGGGCAGAACAGACGCGCGGCCTCCGCTCGCTCGGGTGAGGCTGCGCCGTCCCCCTGCTGCTCGGGTGGTGGGGTGGCGGAACCTCAGCGGCCCCCTCGCTGCGGGATCTTTTTCGCAGGTGGCTCCGCCACATGCGAAAAAGCTGTCCTCGCGAGGGAACCGCTGAGAACCCGCGGGTGGTCCCGTTGCGTGCTGGGTCTCCGCTCAGCGGCTTCGCCGCTGACAAGACACGGCCAAGACCTGCCGGGCAGCGGGAGGGTCGGGCCTGCCGGTCAGGTGCGGCGCAGGGCTTCGGTGAGCTTGACCCGGGCTCCGGTGCGCAGCACCGCGTTCGCGTAGATCCGCCCACCGAGCCGCAGCAGCACCAGCAGCGCGGCGACGCCGAGCAGCACCGACACCACGCACTCCCACGGTTCGGCGACGCCCAGCGCGGTCCGCATCGGCATCAGCACCGGTGAGAAGCCGGGCACCAGGGACAGCACCGCGCCCAGCCGGCTCTCCGGGTCCTGCGCCAGCACGGTGACCCCCACCAGGAACGGCACCACCAGCACCATGATCACCGGGCTGACGACGCTCTGCAGGTCCTCCTGCCGGGAGACCAGCGAGGCCGCCGCCGCGAGGACCGTCGCGTACAGGTAGAAGCCGAGCAGGAACCACACCAGCGTCCACACCAAGGTCCCGGCCAGGGCGGTCGACGGCAGCGCGAGCACACCGGACCCGATGGCGGCGGCCAGCCCGATGCCGCCGATCAGCACGAACTGCGCGAGCCCGGCCAGGCCGATGCCCAGCACCTTCCCGGCGAGCAGCTGGGCGGGGCGGATGGTGGACAGCAGGATCTCCACGACCCGGCTGGTCTTCTCCTCCACGACGCCCTGCGCCACGGCCTGCCCGAACATGATCAGGAAGAAGTACAGCAGCATCCCGGCGCCCACGGCCACGCCGAGCCGTTGGTCGCGCTGGGGGTCCGCGGGTTCCAGGGTGCGCACGTCCACGTGCGCTCCGGCCAGCACCTGGTGCACGTCGGCGGGTTCCAACCCGGCCATCGCGAGCTGGGCGTCGAGGGCCTGCTGGCGCACCACCTCGTCGAGCGCGGTGCGCACCGCCGAGTCCGGTTCGCCGCGCACCACCAGGTGCAGCGCGTCCGGGGCTCCGGTGACCAGCCCGTCCAGCTCGCCGTCGGCGACGAGCCGTTCCCCGGTGGCCCGGTCCGGGATCCGGCTGCTCTCGACGGTGGTGCCGAGCCGGGCCGCGGTGCTCCGCAGCGGGGTGGCGACGGCGGTGGCCTGGCCGGTGAACCCGATCTTCGTGCTGCCGCTCTGCTGCCCGATGAAGAACATCAGCCCCGCGTAGCCGATCAGGATCACCAGGATCGCTGCCGTGCTGAGCAGGAACGATCGGGTGCGGATGCGGGTGTTGACCTCGCGGCGGGCGACGAGCCACACGGTGCGGGCGGGGCTCATGCGGCGGGCTCCTCGGTGACGACGGTGCGGAACAGGTCGGTGAGGTCGGGGCGGTCCCGGCGGAACTCGTGCACCGGCCCGGTGGCGAGCGCGGCGCGCAGCACCACCTGGTCGTCGGTGCCGTCGGCGAGTTCGAGGGTGCTGCGGCCGTGCTGCTGGCCGAGGACGCGGACGCCGGCGAGCCCGTCGGTCCAGCCGGGCGCGGCCTGCGGCGCGTGCACCACGAGCCGGGCGGGCCCCCGCTCGCGCAGCTCGTCCACCCCGCCGCAAGCGATCATGCTGCCGCCGCGGACGATGCCGACCCGGTCGCAGAGCCGCTGCACCAGGTCGAGCTGGTGGCTGGAGAACAGCACGGGGACGCCGCGGTCGCGGGTTTCGCGCAGCACCTCGCCCATCACTTCGACGGCGACCGGGTCGAGGCCGGAGAACGGTTCGTCGAGCACCAGCACGTCGGGGTCGTGCACGAGGGCCGCCGCCAGCTGGACGCGCTGCTGGTTGCCGAGGCTGAGCCGCTGCACCTGGTCGTCGCGCCGTTCCCGGAGGCCGAGCCGGTCGGTCCAGCGCTCGGCGGCGGCGCGGGCGGCGGCACGGCTCATGCCGTGCAGTTCGCCGAGGTGGGCGAGCTGCTCGGCGACCTTCATCTTGGGGTAGAGCCCGCGTTCCTCCGGCATGTAGCCGAAGCGCCTGCGCACGTCGAGGTCGAGCGGCCGGCCGCGGAAGCGGACCTCGCCGGAGTCGGCGGCGAGTACGCCGAGCGCGATGCGCATGGTGGTCGTCTTGCCCGCGCCGTTGCTGCCGACGAAGCCGAACAGCTCCCCGGGTCCCACGGTGAACACCATGTCGCGCAGGGCGGCGATCTCGCCGTAGCGCTTGGAGATGTGGTCGATCTCCAGACCGCTGTCCACCACGTGCAACGCCTCCTCCGGTCGGCTGCCGACTCGGATCATCGTCCCCGATGGCAGCGCCGGAGTGGGCGCCGGGGGAATTCCCCGCGGGTCAGCCGAGCAGACCGTGCAGGGCCTTGTCGACCAGTGCGGTCACCGCGGGCGCGGCCCGCGCTCGCAGCTCGGGGTGCATGCCGAGGCGGCTGCGGCGGTCGAGCACGTCGTCGGCGTCGAGCGCGCCTTCGTGCCGCACCGCCCACAGCACTTCGGCGGCGGTGAGCTCGGTGCCGGGTGCGACGGGGTCGGCGAGGTCCGGGTCGAGTTCGGCGAGCGCGGCGACCCGGGCGGCTTCGGTGCCGTGCCGGGCGACGAGCCGCTGCGGACCGTCGATCTCGTGCAGCCGAGCCCGTTCGGCGGCTCCGACCAGCGGGACCGCGGTGGTGCGGGACGGGCCGGCGGGCAGTCCGGCGGCGCGGACCGCGGTGTCGACGGCGTGGGCGGCCAGCCTGCGGTAGCCGGTGGTCCGGCCCCCCACGACGGTGACCACGCCGTCCGGCGAGGTGCGGATCGCGTGCTTGCGGAACAGGTCGGGGGAGTCCTTGCGGTTGCCCGCGGAGTCGTCGTACCGCGGGCGCAGCGCGGCGAACGAGCCGAGCACGTGCTCCCGGCGCAGCGGCACGTCCAGCGCTTCGCGCACCGCGGCGAGCAGCGAGTCCACATCGGAGTCGGGTGCCTCGGCGGGGACGGGGCCGGTGGCCGGTTCGGCGGCGAGCCCGAGCAACGCGGTGCCGTCGGCCTGCGGCAGCAGCGCGGTCCACCGCCCGGATTCGGCGGGCAGCACCAGCCCGGTGGCGGTGATGCCTGCCGCTTCGGCGTCCACGACCAGGTGCGCGGCGCGGACGGTGCGCAGCCGCACCTCGGGGTCGAGCTCGGCGGCCCGCGCCCCGGTCGCGTTCACCACGGCCCGCGCGGAGAGCCGCAGCCGCCGGCCGGTGCGCTCGTCGACGGCGTCCGCGCCGTTCCGGTCCAGCGCGGTGGCGCGCACCCGGGTGAGCACGCGGGCGCCGAACCCGGCGGCGGTGCGGGCCAGGGCGACGACGAGCCGGGCGTCGTCGAGGAGCTGCCCGTCGTAGCCGAGCAGCCCGCCGCGCAGCCTTCCGGCGCGCAGTCCGGGGACCAGCGCCCCCGCTTCGGCGGCCGGCACTCGGCGCGGCGCGGGCAGCAGCGCGGACGGGGTGCGGGCGGTGCGCCGCAGCGCGTCGGCCGCGTGCAGCCCGGCGGTCAGCAGTGCTTCGGTCCGGCGGGGCGTGCCCTCGTGCAGCGGGATGAGCTGCGGCAGCGTGCGCACCAGGTGCGGCGCGGTCCGCGTCATGAGCACGTCGCGTTCCACGGCGTTCTCCCTGGCCAGCGCGAGGTCGCCCGGAACGAGCCCGTGCGGCCCGGCGTGCGCGGCCTCGCCGCACCAGCGCGCGGCGCCCCGGGCCAGGTCCTCGGCTTCGACCAGCGCGACCCGCAGCCCGCGGGAGGCGGCGTCCAGGGCGATGCCGCTGCCGGTGACGCCACCGCCGACCACCAGCAGGTCCAGCGCGTCCTCGGCGGCCGCGGTGAGCTCGGTGGCGCGCCGTGCCGCGTTCAGCGAGGTGGCGCGCAGCGAACCCGCGGGCAGCGGCGTGGTGCTCATGGGGCCTCCGGGACGGTCGGTCGGGGTGCGGGGCGCAGTGCCGCGTCGAGCAGTTCGCCCAGTTCGCGGTGCAGCGCGTCGGGGTCGGTGCCGGTGGTGCCCGGCCGGGCGGAGATCACGAAGGACTGCAGGAGCAGCAGCAGCGCCCGGGCCTGCACGGCGGGATCGGAGCTCCGCACCGAGCCGTCGGCGCGGCCGTCGGCGAGGTAGTCGAGCAGGAATGCCTCCGCGGCGAGCTGGGTGCTGCCGAGGTGGTCGACGAGGTACGGCAGCAGCAGCTCGGCGTCGGTGTCGATGATCCGGCGCAGCAGCGCGGAGCGCTGGAGCTGTGCGACGACGTCGAGGAGAGCGGTGACGAGCCGCTCGCGCGCGGTCCCGCCGCTCTCCCGTTCCCGGGCGCTGCGCAGGATGCCGGAGAACTCGCAGCCCACCAGGGTTCCGACCAGCGCGGTGGCGTCGGGGAACCGCCGGTACAGCGTCATCCGGCTGATGCGGGCGCGGCGGGCGACGTCGGTGAGGGTGGTGCGCCGCACCCCGTGCGCGAGGACGCTGTCCCGCGCGGCGCGCAGGATCGCGGTGTCCTCGACGCGGTTCGCCGCGGTCCGGGTGGGAAGTCCCGGCCAGCCCGCGGCGCTGTGACGTTGCGGCGCCATGTGTAACACTGTACTGGTGAGCGAGTTGATCGACCACACCCTGCGCGGTGGCTGGACGCCCTCCGGGGCCGGTGCCGCACCGCTGCCCACCCACGCGCTGCGCTGGTTGTCCGGGCGCCTCGGCCTGGACGGTGCCAGCACGCCCGCCGCGCCGGCGTCGCTGCTGGAGGTGCCGGACGGCGCACTGCCCGTGGAGGCGCGCGAGGAGCTCGTGGAGCTCCTCGGCGAGCATCAGGTGCAGACCGGCGCCACCGCCCGGTTGGGGCGAACGGGCGGCCTGTCCTACAGCGACCTGCTGCGCCGCCGCGACGGCGTGGGCCTGGCGGTGCCGGACGCGGTGCTGCTGCCCGCGGATCCGGAGCAGGTGCAGCGGGTGCTGGAGGTGTGCGTGCGCCACGACGTGGCGGTGGTGCCCTTCGGCGGCGGGACCTCGGTGGTCGGCGGGGTGACCGCGCTGCGCGGCGCGAAGCGCACCGTGGTGGCGCTGGACCTGGCTCGGCTGGACCGGTTGGTGTCGGTGGACCCGGTGTCGCGGGTCGCCGTGCTGCAGGCGGGGGTGCGGGCGCCGGAGGCGGAGTCGCTGCTGGCCGCGCACGGGTTCACCTTGGGCCACTTCCCGCAGTCCTTCGAACGCGCCACCATCGGCGGGTTCGCGGCGACGCGCTCCGCCGGTCAGGCCTCCGCCGGGTACGGGCGGTTCGCGGACATGGTGGAGGGCGTGCGGGTGGCGACGCCGGTGGGGGAGTGGCGGCTCGGTGCCGCGCCCGCCTCGGCCACGGGTCCGGACCTGCGGCAGCTCGCGATCGGCGGGGAGGGCGCGCTGGGCGTGATCACCGAGGTGGCGGTGCGGGTGCGGCCGAAGCCCACCGAGATGCGCTACGAAGCGCTGGTGCTGGACGGTTGGCAGGCGGCGGCGGACGCGGTGCGCGCGCTGGCGCAGCAGCGGGTCCTCGCCGACGTCACCCGGCTGTCCGATGTGGACGAGACGGCGGTGCAGCTGGAGCTCTCCGGCGGCGTGAAGTCACGGGCGCTGCGCACCTTGCTGCTGGGCAGCCGGATCGACGAACCGTGCCTGCTGGTGCTGGGCTGGGAGGCGGCCTCCGCGGCGGAGCTCAAGCAGCGCCGCGCGGCGACGATGCGGGCGCTGCACGGGTTCCGCTCGCTGCGGCTCGGGCCGCGCGGCGGGGAGGCCTGGCACGCGGCCCGGTTCGCGGGCCCGCGGCAGCGGGACGCGCTGCTCGACGTGGGCGTGTGCGTGGAGACGCTGGAGACGGCGACCTGCTGGTCGAGGCTCAGCGAGCTGCGCTCGGCGGTGCGGGCGGCGCTGGTGCGCGAGCTGGACCGGGACGGGCAGCCGCCGATCGTGATGTGCCACCTCTCGCACGCGTACGAGACGGGTGCCTCGCTGTACTTCACGGTGCTGGCGGCGCGCGGCGCGGACCCGGTCGACCAGTGGCGGCGGGCGAAGGAGGCCGCCACCGGCGCCATCACCGAGCGGGTGCCGGGCCACGAGCTGGGGCGCGGCACGCTCACCCACCACCACGCGGTGGGCACCGACCACCTGCCGTGGCTCGAAGCGGAGATCGGCGGCATCGGCACCTCGGTCCTCGCCGCGGTCAAGCAGGCCGTGGACCCGACCGGAATCCTGAACCCCGGCAAGCTCGTCGGTCCGTGACCGCCCGCCGCCGGGTCGCGGACGCGGGTGCGCCCGCCGAAGACCGCGGCGGTCCCCGGGCGTTGGCGGGCGTCGGCGCGGAGGAACCGCCCGTCGAGGTCCGCCGCACGGCTCACCGGCCTGCGCGAGGTCTTCCCGCCGATGGCCGGCCACCCGGGCGCTCGCGGGTTCTCGACGGCCCCTCCGGCGTCCCGTGCAGGTGGCTGAGCCACCCGCGAGGACGCGGCGAGGGGCCGCCGAGGTCCCGCCGACCGAGCCGCTCGCGGCAGGAGCGGGGACGGCCGATCAGATGGTGACGAGCATCTTCCCGGTGTTCTCGCCGCGCAGCTGTCCGATGAGCGCGTCGGGCGCGTTGCGCAGCCCCTCCAGCACCGTCTCGGTGTAGTGGATCTTCCCGTCGCGGACCAGCGGCGCCACGTCGGCCTGGAACCGCTCCCGCAGGTCCTCGTGGTCGATGACGATGAACCCGCGGATGCTCAGCCGCTTCTTCACGATCTTGAACAGGTTCCGCGGGCCGGGTGCGGGCTCGGTGTCGTTGTAGACCGAGATGGCGCCGCAGGCGGCGACCCGGCCGAAGTCGTTGAGCTGGTCGATCGCGGCTTCCAGGTGGTCGCCGCCGACGTTGTCGAAGTACACGTCGATGCCGTCCGGTGCGGCTTCGGCCAGCTGCTCGCGGATCGAGCCGTCCTTGTAGTTGAACGCCGCGTCGAAGCCGAGGTCCTCGGTGATGTGCCGGACCTTCTCGGCGGAACCGGCGCTGCCGATGACCTTCGCCGCGCCGTTGAGCTTCGCGAGCTGCCCGGCCAGCGAGCCGACCGCGCCGGCCGCGCCGGAGACGAACACGGTGTCGCCTTCCTCGAACTTCGCGATCTCGAACAGCCCCGTGTAGGCGGTCCAGCCGGGCATGCCGAGCACGCCCAGGTAGGCGTTCAGCGGCGCGGCGTCCGGGTCGACCGGGACGGCGCGCTCGGCCTGCACCGACGCGTACTCGCGCCAGCCGCCGTAGTGCAGCACGTGCTGGCCGACCTGGAACAGCGGCGACGCGGAGGCGATGACCTCGCCGACCGCGCCGCCTTCGAGGGCCTTGCCGAGCTGGAACGGAGGCACGTAGGACTTGGTGTCGTTCATCCGGCCGCGCATCGACGGGTCGACGCTCATCACGACGTTGCGGACCAGGATCCGGCCTTCTCCGGGCGCGGTGACCGGGGCTTCGACGGTCTCGAAGTTCTCGTGGGTGGGGAAGCCCTGCGGACGGCTCGCGAGCCGGATCTCGACGCCGGTGTCCGGAAGTTCCTGGTTCGTCACGCTGGCCTCCATATATACGAAACTGGTTCGTGTCGGAAATAGTGCGCACTGAGGGTGCACTCATGGTGGGACGACGGCGCCGCGCGTGCGCGCCGACGGCGCCCCACCGGGAAACCCCACTCCGAGGTGGACCTATTCCTGTCGCGGCAGTGGCATCGCTAACGAAATCGAACCAGGTTCGAGTAGCCTTGGCAACATCACTCCGGCGGCTTCCCGCGGCGCCGCGACGGCGACCAGCGGGACTTCTCCAACGAGCGGCGCAGCACCAGGTACGCCGACTGCACCGACGCGATCAGGTCCGCCGCGCGGCCCGGCGCCACCCGGCGATCCGGGTGCGGCATCGGCGTCACCCGCATCCAGCGCTCGTCCCACAGCGCCTCCATCGCGTGCTTCCAGCGCAGCTCCACGCCCGCCACGACCTCGTCGCGAGCCTCCGCCGCCGCCGCGATCCGCTGCTCGGCGACCGCCACCTCCTGCGCCAGCCGGGCCGACTTCTCCCGCTCGTGCTCGCGCATCCGCTCCGCCGCGCCGGTCGCCGTCGCGATGATCTCCTTGTAGCGGGCCGAAGCCGGGGCCTCGCTCATTCCGCGTCCTCCTCCGGGATGTCCGCGGCCAGCGCGCCCGCCAGGTCGAACGGCAGCACCACCTCGGGCTGGGAGTGCACCGAGCGGTCGAAGAACAAGCCGCGCCGCGCCCGCGGCGACCAGTGCACCAGCTGCCCGGCGGCGAAGCTCGACAGCTCCTGGCCGTGCACGTCGAACGCCACCCAGGCGCCGATCTCGTCCACCGGGCCCATCAGCGTCGTCTTCACCCGCTGCGCGCTGCGCCACCAGCCGAGCACGTGCACCCGCTGCTCCGGGCCCTGCTTGAGCAGTTTGCGCAGGTGGTCGAGGCCGCTGGTGAAGTCGGGGCCCTTCTTCTCCATCGCGGAGTGCGCGGCGTCGACGCCGTAGAAGAGGACGTACTCCGAGGTCTCGGTGTTCCCCACCGACCCGGATCGATCATCGATCTTGCGGGCGAGTTCGCCGACGACCTCCACTGCCGCGTCCACGCCGTGCCGCACATCCGTCTCGTGGCCCAGCTCTTCGAGCTTGCCCTTGAGCTGCTCGACGTCCGGCGCGACCTCTTCGACCAGGCCCAGCACCGTGAACCGCGCCTTCTTCGCGTCGTGCTGCCGAGCCAGCGACAACGCCGCCGCCCCCAGCACGCTCACCGCGTCCACCCGCACCGACCCGATCACCGCGAGGTTCCGGCCCGGCGAACGCTCCATCCGCACCGCCGCCGCCGTGCCGTTCACGTCGATGACCTGCCCGAGCAGGGCGACCGGGGCTTCCGCGCCCGTCGTCAGCCCGGTGAAGTCCGGCAGCTCGGACAGTGCGGGCAGCAGCGAGCCGTCGAACAGCCGCGGCGGCGCCGCACCCTCCTGCCGCCGCTCCCACAACCGGCGCTGCAGCTCGTCGAAGGTGCCTTTCGCGGTCGCGTCCGGGATCCGCGCGACCTCGTTGCCGTGCTTCACCCCCGACTCGTGGTTGATCACCGCGTGCCAACGCGGCAGCGCGAGCGCCGCTTCGTTCTGGTCGGCGAGCACCCGCCGCGCCTTCGGCAGCGCGATCCGCAGGATGAACTGCTCGAAGATCGCCGGCTTGCCCCAGAACGCCTCGATGCCGGAGACGTCCTGGCTGGCCAGCACCAGGTGGATGCCCTGCGAGCGGCCGCGCCGCGCCACGTCCTCCAGCAGCGAGGTGGCCTGCGCGGACACCGTGTCCCGCTCGGCGAACAGGTACTGGAACTCGTCGATCACCGCCACGATCCGCGGCCAGCGCCCGGACGGGTTCTCCGCCCGCAGCTCCTCCAGCTTGGTGACCTCGTGCGCCTTCGCCGCGTCCGCGCGGCGGCGCATCTCGGTCGCGAGGAAGCGCAGCAGCGCCAGGCCGAACTCGCGGTCCTCGTTCACGTTCACACCGACCAGCTGCGCGTGCGGCAGCCAGGTCGGGTCGCGGCGGCCCGGGGTGAACTGCGCGAACGACACGCCCTCCTTGAAGTCCAGGAGGTACAGCTCCAGCTCGTCCGGCGAGTACCGGGCCACCATGCCGCCGAGCATCGAGTACAGGAAGTTGGTCTTGCCCGAGCCGCTCGGGCCGCCGATCAGCGTGTGCGGGCTCGCGTCCCCGAGCGTCACCTTCACCGGTTCGCCCTCGTGGAACCCCGCCGGTGCCTGCAGCCCGGAGGCGGAGCGCTGCACCCACAGCGTCTCCGGCACCAGGTCCGCGAAGGTGCGCACCCGCGAGCGGCGCGTCACGAACTCGGTGGCGATCGCCGAGCAGGCCTTCGTCACCAGTTCCCGCGACGGCGGTGCGTCCAGCCGCACCACCGCTTCCGGGCCGGTCATGCTGGTGCGCGCCTCCTCGGCGTGCAGCGTCACCGACTCGACGGAGCTGTTCACCGTCATCGGCAGGTCCGCCACGATCAGCTGGATGCCGCAGGCCAGCCCGTTGCGCGCGACCCGCTGCAACTGCTGCTGCTGTTCCTCCCGCAACGGTTCGCCGTCGCCGAACAGCACCGCGATCCGCCACGGCTCGTCCCGCTGCCCGGTGTCCTCCGCCAGCGCGCGCAGCGAGATGTGCCCGCCGTTGAGCGCGCTGGTGTGGATGCGGCGGATGTGGTCGGACAGCTCCTCCAGCATCTCGCCGAGCCGCGTCGGGTCGTGCGCGGTGAGCAGCCCCGCGTTCGTCAGCGGGTACAGGCCCGGCAGCGTCCCGGTCAGCTGCGCCACGTCCCACACGTGCACCCGCACCAGGCCCGGCTTGTAGTGGCTGAGCATCCGCAGCACCAGGTTCTGCACCAGGGATTCGCGGGCTTCCAGGTTCTGCCGGTTCGAAGTGATCCGCAGGTGCGCCTCGTCGATCATCGGCACGGCCACCGGGAACGGGCGCGGGTCGGGGGAGGCGGGTACCTGGCCGGTGCCGATGCGCCACAGCTGCGGCGGCAGCGAGCTCGCCTCGGCGGTGCCCGGTTCGCCGAGCCAGTCCTGCCACGGGCGTCCGGCGGTGCCGGGGGCGGCCTCGGCGACCAGCGCGGCCAGCCGGTCCGGGCCGTGCCCGCTCCACTCGGTGAAGATCTGCTCGCGCTCGGACCGGGCCTCCTGCATCGCGCCGTCGAACGCGAGGTCGCGGGAATCGCAGACCACGGAGGGATCGCGCTCCGCCCTGGCCAGGCCGACCGCGGCGATGCGCTGGGCGAACTCCCGCTGGGCGTAGGAGGCGCGGACCCGTTCGAGCTCGTTCTCGGCGGCGCCGAGGGCGGTCGCGACGGTGGTGCGCAGGTGCTCGAAAGCCGTCTCGATGCTGCTACGCCGCTCGTTGCGTTTGCGCACACCCCACCTCGGCACCTGGTGTTGCAGACCGTGAGGAAACTACCACTCGGAATGTGTGGTCAACGGCGCGCGGTGGCGCGGGCCACCGCGCATCGAGCGCGCGGCGACCGGCCGGCGGCGGCCCGCCCGGCAACCGGCTCACAGCCGCATCGCGAACGCGCGCAGCGCTTCGACCACGTGCGTGATCGAGTCCAGCGTGCGTTCCAGCCCGTCGTCGGCGCGGCGCAGGTCCGCGGGCACGACCGTCTCCGGGTTGTCCGGGTCCAGCCGGGCCAGCGCCGCCCGCGTCTCCGACAGCGAACGCCTGCCCGTGGACAGCTGCCGCCGCGCCTCGTCCAGCTTCGCCTCGGTGGCGCGCACCGCGGCGAGCAGTTCGGTCAGCGACGACACGTCACAACCGCCCCGCCCAGCTCTCGGCCGAGTCGATGCTGCTGCGGATCGTGCCGCCCACCATCCGCAGGTTCTCCGTCGCCTCCACCAGCATGTTGCGCGCCATCAGGATCTCGTCCTGGCCGCTGCCCTGGATGGCCTGCGTCAGCATGTTCTGCGCCTCGTCCAGCGCGGAATGCGCCTGCTGGAGCGCGCCTATCGCCTCGTCGGCCTTCTGCTTGGCATGAGCAACTCCACTGCGAACATCGTCCACGCTCGCCATCTGCAGCCAACCTCCGGAGGGAGCTGATCGGGGTACGTCGATCCACAAGTTAGCGCCCGCCACTAGCCCGTTCGCGCGCAGGGCGGACGATGTTGATCAGAGGTGGTGACCGCGCCGAGGCCCCTCCGTGCGGTGCCGCCGCGCCCGCGGCGGACCTCCTCGGACGATCTCCAGCCGGTCATCCCGCGGGCTGCCGCTCCGCCGCGCCCGGAGCGGGTACGGCCGCGCTCAGCTCCACCGCGGCGATCCCGGACGGCGGTGTCGGCGCCGCCGACCACCGGGATTTCGCCGACCGTTCACGCACCTGCAACCGGGACCAGCCGCCGCCGCCCAGCACGCGCACCGCGTCCCGCACGATGTCCGCGGGCGCGCCCACCGACGGGCCGAGGTCCAGCACGATCCGCACCATCGGTGGTCGTTCCGTCCAGTCCACGATCGTCGAGTTCCGGGACAACCGGCTCGCCAACGCCCGGGCCGGCCACTCCGCGCCCGCCTTGCGCTCGGTCACCACGTCCACCAGCAGCTCCAGCCGCGGCCGCGGCCTGCCGCGCTCGTCCAGCTCGTCCACCACCGGTTCCGGTTCCGGCGCGGGCTCGTCCGGGTCGTCCACCGCCGGGCCGGCACCGGCCCCGCCGGGCAGCACCGAACCGGCCCACGCCTCCACCAGCAACCGCTCGCCGCCCGCCACCAGGGCTCCGAGCAGCTCCGGCTCGTCGATCACCGTCCACGCCGTCGGCGGCTCGCACGCCACCCGGTGCCCCGAGTAGCCCGGCCCCAGCTCGCGCAGGAAGTTCCGCACCGCGCGCGCCAGCGCCGCGGGGCCCGGCCGCTCGTCCGGCTCCGCGGCGGAACGACCGATCGTCACCGACCAGCAGCCCGGCTCCTCGTCGGAGCAGTCCCCGGATTCCACGATCCGGCCACCGACCCGGTGCAGCAGGGCGCGGCACGCGTCGCGTGCTGATCGGTCGTCGTCGGCGCCCACGACGACGGTGATGAGCAGTTCCAGCCCAGAGTTCTCAACCATCGCCGGGGCATTGTCTCGCATCCGGCACCCCGGGACGAAGGGTTGATCAGGTGAACCGCGTCGCCGCCCGGCTCATCCGGCAGCGGCCCACCCGACCCGGACGGTGGCCCCGGAGCCGTCCGGACGGGTGGTCCCGCCACCCGTTCGCACCTACCCGGGACGTGCGACGGCCCCGCCGCCCGAGGAGGACGGCGGGGCCGAACCGCGCGGTGGTCAGCCGCTGCTCGAACCGCCCCGCTGCTCGTCGGAGCGCTCGTGCTTGCCGCCGCCCGTGCGGTCCTGCACGTCGAACCGCTCCCGGCGCACCTCGTCCTGCACCGTCCGCTCCTCGGTGACGAGCTCGGTGCGCAGCCGCAGCCGCTCCACCGGCACCGTCTCCTTCGTGACCATCGGACGGTCCTCGTGCAGCACGACCTCCTGCTCGTCCTCGGCGAGCGAACCGGACCGGCCCATCGATCCGCGCTCCGACTCGGCGATCGGCTCCCGCTCGATGCGCACTTCTTCGTGGCTGATCGGTACCGTGACGGACTGCTGCTCGGTCACCACGTACTTGCGCACCCGCACCCGGCCGGTCTCGATCTGCTCGGTGTCGACCCGCAGCCGCTCCTCGGAGCGGGTCATCGACTTCATGCCCGCCGCGTCCCCGGCGGAGCCCGCCGTCGCGGAGCCGGACGTGGTCTTGCCGGTCGAGCCCTTCGTCGTCGCCGTGCCGCTGCCGGAACCCGTCGTGCCGGACTTCGCGGTGTCCCGCTCGGTGGCGCCGGTCGACGTGCGGCCCCCGGTCGGCGCGGCGCCGCCCGCGGCCGCCCCACCGGCCGCCATGCCGCCGGCCGCCGCGGTGCCCGACCCGGACTCGGTGGTGCCGCTCTGCTGCTGCGGCACGTCCCGCTGCTGCGGGGACGCCGAACCGCGGGCGAGGCCGTAGTAGTCGTAGAGGTCGTGGCCCTCCTTGTCCGACAGGTGGCCCTGCTCGGCGTCGACGCGCGGGGCGTCGCGCACCTTCTCCTTGGTCACCCCGACGTTGATCCCCTTCTCACCGCGCTCGGCGCCGGACAGGGGGACGAAGCTCTCCTTCGTGCCGAACATCCCGGTGCGGACCGTCACCCACTCCGGCTGGTGGTCGGCGTCGTCGACGTAAACGTTGCCGACCCGGCCGATCCGGTCGCCTTCCCGGTCGTACACCTCGCTGCCGATGAGGTCCTGTGCACGCTTGACGTCCTTCATGACTACCGCCTCACTCGTCTGCTGGGATCGCAGCCCGGGCTCGTCGCTCCGGCCGGGGAAGCGCGCCCGGCCGTTCGTGCGGTGCCGCGTACACCCGTGGTGCCCTGCTGGATTCGCCCGCAATCGGCGGTGCCGCCCACTTCGCTCGTGTGGGTGAGCACCCGGTGGGGGCGTTCGGCAGCTGGTCGTAGCGTTGCGTGCGAGCCAGTAGTAGCAGTCAGGCCGACGAGTGATCGCCGGTTCAGGTGTTGAGCTCGCGCCCCACGAACGTCAGCACCTCGTCGACGACCTCGGCCCGGTTCGTCTCGTGGAACAGCTCGTGCCGCGCGCCCGGGTAGATGTGCTCGTGGAAGTCCTGCCCGCGCACCCGGTCGATGCCCGTGCGGGTGTCGGCCTCCGGGACCAGCTCGTCCTCCTCGCCGTGCACCCACAGCGTCGGCACCCGCAGCACCGGGCCGTCGTTCACCGCCTCCAGGCAGCGGTCGATCATGTTCAACGTGCGGCGCTTGAACGAGCCGTGCCACACCAGCGGATCCGCCTCGTACGCCCGGCCCACCTCGGGGTCGCGGGACAACGTCGACGGATCGATCGGGGCCTGCGGGATCTCGTCGCACTCCAGCAGGTCCAGCACGTGCCAGGTGCCCAGCACCGGCCCGGACAGCACCACCGCGGCCAGCCCGTCCTGGTGCTCCTGCGCGAACCGCACCGCGAACAACCCGCCCAGCGAATGCCCGATCAGCACCACCGGCAGGTCCGGGTACCGATCCGAGACCTCGCGGCGCACCGCGCCCAGATCGGCCACCACCTGCTCGGCGTCCCCGATCAGCACGCGCTCACCAGGGGATTCGCCGTGCCCGACCAGGTCCGGCGCCACCACCAGCGCCCGCGCCGCCACCAGCTGCTCGGCGAGCCACTCGTACCGGCCGGAGTGCTCGCCGTAGCCGTGCACCAGCAGCGCCACCCAGCCGGGGGCGCGCCCCGACCACTCGCGCACGAACAGCTCGCCCTGCGAACCCCCGACGGACCGCTGAATAGCCTCGATCATGGTTTCCACCCCAGCACAACCGCACCGGCAAGACCAGCACCCGCGATGAGCCTGTCACCTGGTCGTTCCGCGAAGGTGCCCGGTGCCGACGGCACCGGGCACGACGTCCGCACCGCGCTCAGGCGTGGTAGGCGCTGTTGTCGATCGATCCGAACCCGCACACCGAGCCCAGGTCCCAGCGCACCGTCAGCGGGTCCTCCTCGTCGGGCGGGGTCACCAGGGCGCGCGCCGGCTCCGGCTGGCACGGGCCCTGCTCCGACTCGCCCTCGTGCGGCACCGCGGTCCAGTGCAGCGTCGAGCTGGCCGACTCGCCGGGGGCCAGCCGCACCACCTGCGGGCCGGGGTTCGGCGTGCGCTCCAGCTGCGTCGGCAGCTGCTGGCCGTCCGCGCCGAGCAGCTGCATGCCGCCGTAGCCGTAGAGCGTGCAGGCCTCGCCGCTGGTGTTGGTGAGCGTGAGCTCCGCGTACCGCTGGCCCGCGCCGGAATCCCCGTGACCCACCGCGCCGGACAGCTGCGAGGTGTGGCAGCGCTCCACCTGGTCGCGCGGTTCCGCCGCGGCCTGGCCGGAGGCGTCCGACCTGCTCTGCGCGGCCGTCGACGGATCGGCGTCGGAGGTCTCCGCCGGGGCGGGCTGCGCCTCCGAGGGGGTCGGCTGCGGGATGGTCGACGCCGGGGCGTCCGCGGTCGAGGCCACCTGCCCGGTCGGCGAACCGCAGGCGCCGAGCAGCACCGTGCCCAGTGCCGCGGCTGCGAGCGGGCCGATCCTCAGGCTCGCCCGGTTCGTCCTGCCCGGCTTCCTTGCGTCCAGTCGTTGCGAGAACACGGTTGCCCACCTCCATCGGCCGCCTCGTACGGCCCGTCGTCGTATCCGGTCCGCTGTTGTGAAGACGTTCGGCGCCACAGGTGGTTGCACGTCTTGCGCGGTCCGCCCGGAGTTCCCCCGGATGGAGGCGCCGCCGTGCGGGCCGCCCCCACTCTGCCGCCACCCGGTCGGGTTCGCGACCCGCGCGGCCGAGCATGATCGATTTCTACGGCGGTCGGCGGGCGACATGATCGCTTTGGCGAAAACAGGACCGATCGGGTGGAGCTCTTGACCTGAACGGCGGAACTCGATGATCGTTGACCTTCGATACGTTGGCTGTGAGAACTGTCCCCGCCCGGCAGCGAAGATCGTTCCTCGCTTTCGGAAGAAATGCCGGCGCCGGGGTCGGCGGAACAGACCGAAGACCGAGACGAGACCGCCGATCCGGTTCGTGCGCCGCGACTCGCGCACCGGGCCGCATCCGGTGAAGTGAGGGGGTTCGGGGATGGCGAGCATTCCAGGAATCGATGTCGCGCGATATCAAGGAGAACCGGACTGGGCCGCGGTGCGCGGCGCCGGATTCGCCTTCACCTACATCAAGGCGACCGAAGGCGTCGGCTATGTGAGCCCGACGCTGGATTCGCAACTCGGCGGGGCTCGCGGGGCCGGCCTGGTGACCGGGCTGTACCACTTCGCCCGACCGGACACGAACTCGCCGCAGGCCGAAGCCGCGGACTTCGCGGGCCAGCTGGCCCGCACCGGCTCGGCCGGGCCGGGGAACCTGCCGCCGTGCCTGGACATGGAGACCGAGGCCGCCGACCTCGGCGCGTGGATCAAGGGGTTCGTGGACGCGCTGCGCGGGCACACGGGGCGCAACGAGGTCGTCGTGTACGCCTCGTCCACGTGGTTCAGCGACAAGCTGGCCACCGATTCGTGGGTCGACCCCGGGGTGTTCCTGTGGGTCGCGCACTACGGCCGCCCCGCGGGCCAGCCGGGCTTCCTCACCGACCGGGTGGCGATCCACCAGCACGCCTCCGACGGCAAGGTGCCGGGCATCGCCGGTGACACCGACCTGAACGTGTCGCTGGTGGACCTGCCGGTGCTGACCGGCGGCACCGAGGCGCCGCCCGCGCCGCCCGCCCCGCCCGCGCCCGAGACCTACGTGGTGCAGCCCGGGGACACGCTCTCCGGGATCGGCGCGAAGGTCGGTGTGGCCTGGCAGTCGATCGCCCAGGCCAACGGGATCACCGACCCGAACCTGATCTACGTCGGCCAGGTGCTGCGCATCCCGCGCTGACCCGGCTCAGGTGCTCAACGGCCCACCCGGACGGCGGGTGGGCCGTTCGCCGGTGCGCGGTCAGGTGAGGACGGGGGCGCGGGCCAGCACCGCGCCCAGCCCGTAGGCCGCGCCCATCACGCCCACCTCCACCGCCGCCCAGGTGATCAGCGCGGTGCGCCGGTGGCGTTCCACCAGCGGCAGCAGCCGGAACCGGGCGTGCCCGCCCAGCGCGGCCAGCAGCACCAGCAGCACCGCCTTGAGCAGCACGATCCGGCCGTACCCGGTGCCGATCAGTCCACCGAGCCCGGCGCCGGCGGTGGTGAGCTCGGTGCCGCCGTTGAACACCCCGGACACCGCGACCAGCACGATCGCGCCGGTCGCCAGCTTCGAGTAGCGCGGCAGCGTGCTCGCCAGCAGACCGCGGCGCGGGGCGACGAACGCGGCGATCGCGGCCAGCCCGCCCGCCCACACGGCCGCGGCGAGCACGTGCAGCTGCACCGAGAGCATGCTCAGGTCGTGGTACTCCCAGTCGACGGCGTGCCCGGTCAGCGGCATCGGCAGCAGCCCGAGCAGCGCGAGCACCGCGCCCAGGTCGTCGGTGAGCCGGTCCGCGCCGTTCCCGCGGGCATCCCGGACGACCCCGGTGAGGCCGAGCGCCGCGCAGCCCGCGGCGCACCCCGCGCCCAGCGCCAGCGCCGCTCCGGCCGGGACGCCGCTGACGTAGCGGGCCACGTCCTCCGCGGTCGGGCTGCCGGTGGCGAGCTCGGCCGTGTACAGCCCGAGCAGCAGCAGCGAGCAGGCCAGCCAGCTCAGCGCCGTGACCACCGCGGCGCGCCGGGTCAGCGCGAGCAGGGCGCGGGCGCGGCCACCGTGGTCCGGGACCAGGCGGGGCAGCATGCCGAGTCCGACGGTGGCGACGGCGGCCACGTCGAGCAGCGCGCGGACGACCGGGGCGCCGTAGCGCACCGCGACCGCGGGATCGACCAGGCCGGGTACGTCGTCCGCGCCGACGTGCAGGGTCGCGGCCCAGGCCGCGGCCGCGGCCAGCAGTGCGGGAACGGCGAGCAGCGCCGGGGCTGCTCGGGTCGAGCGGCCGACGCCGGTGCTCGGCCGCCGGGCGGACGGGGAGGTGCGGCCGGTGGGTTCGGGCGCGGTCCCGGGGTCGGCGGGCATCGCAGCATCGTCCCACCCCCGGCAGGTCCGGGGGAGCGGTCCGCGGCTCACCGGGAACGGTTCAGGGTGTTGGTCCTATCACGATCCACCGGCGATTAGTTGATCTTGTTTGTGCGGTCGTCGCCCGCTGGCGTGCGTTTATTCCTGCGGCGCAACGATGTGCGCGGTTCGCAACGGCTGCGGCGACCGCGGCGGGAAACCGCTGTTCGTTGTGTTGCTGACAAGCGTCTCAGGGGTCTTGTTCTACAGTCGTGCACGTGGATCAAGCGGGAGGTAATGAGTGGGCGGGGTATGTGGCGCATACCCCGCCGCTGCTCGTGCCCGCGGATTCCCCGGAGGTGTGCGCCGTCGAGCGACCGAACCGGCACCGCCCGCGTTCGACCGTTCACGGCACGCATTCCCGATATCCGGTTCGAGGCTTCCGCGGGGCGCCCGCGCGTTTCGCGCGCGCGGGCCGTTCGCGGCTATTCGCTGATTGTTTCCCCGCGGGTTCTCGCGGAGCTGGAAGTCTTATCGCGCGGGCCGCGGTCGAACGGGAGCAGCGGGGCCCGGGTGTCGAACGGGGTGGTCCGGGTGATCCCTTGCGCGGAACGGACGATGCCGGGGGCGACGGGTCGTCGCTGCGGTGTTCGGTCGAATCGGACGCCGGTGTCCAGGGCGAACCGGTCGGATCGTCGGAAGTGCACCCGGGGGTGAGCGGGCCGGGGCCATCATGGGGTGGCGGGCCCGGGATCGCGGGGCCGCGGGAGCGGCCCGGTGCGGCGGACGAGCCGGATCAGGGAAATTGAGGGTGTGCCCCGATGTGGGGCGAACCCGCGATGCGCGAGATTGAGCGGTGTGGACGAACAGCACGGGCTGCCGGCGGCAGCAGCGACCAGGGGTGGAGCCGGTGGACGTCCGTTCGCGGGCGTCGTCACCGGTGGTGCGCGCCCGGTCGCGCACCGCGCAGACCGCGCCGGGCGGGGCCCGGCGAGGTCCGCGGCGCCCGGTGACCGGCAGGTGAGCTTCGTGGAGCGGGGTGCGCGGTGACCACACTCGCGGTGGCGCTGGCCGCGCTGGGCGCCTGCGGTTACGCCGTCGGCGCCCGGTTGCAGCACGGCGCGGTGCAGGACGCGATCGGCGACGACGGCTTGAAGGTGCGCAGCCAGGTGCGGCTGCTGCGCAACCAGCGATGGCTGCTGGGGCTGCTGGCGCTGGGCAGCGGGGCGCTGCTGCACGCCTGCGCGCTGGGGCTGGCGCCGCTGAGCGTCGTGCAGCCGGTCGGCGTGCTGGCGCTGCCGATCACCGTGCTGCTCAACGCCCGCCAGCAGGGCATCCGCACCCGCGACCTCAACGTGCACGTGGTGCTCTCGGTGCTGGCCGCGACCGGTGGTGTCGCGGCGTTCGTGTTCCTCGCGGCGGGCAGCGCTACCTCCACCCCGGTGATGCCGGACGACCAGCTGCTCGCCACTCAGCTGGTGGCGGGCACGGTGCTGGCGCTGGGCGTGGTCGGCCTGGTCACCAGGTCGAAGGTCCGCTGCATGGCCTACGCGGCGGGCTGCGCCGTCGCCTACGGGCTGGTCTCGCTGCTGGTGCGGGCGCTGGTCCAGCAGTTCGGCAGCGCGCCGCTGCTGAGCATCAACCCGCTGCCGCTGGTCGTGATCGTGGTGGCGATGGCGGTGGGCGGCTGGTTGCTGCAGCACGGCTACGCGAGCGGCCCCCCGGACCTGGTCGTGGCCTGCCTGACCGTGATCGACCCGCTCGTGGCGGTGGGCCTGGGCATCGGGCTGCTGGGTGAGGCCGATGCCGTGGACGGTGCGACCGCGATCGGCGAGCTGCTGTGCGCCGTGATCGCCTGCGCAGGCGTGTTCGCGCTCGCGCGGCACCATCCGGACACCCAAGATCGGCGAGTGCAAGCAACCGTGACCGGCGACGGCGACGCCGACGTTCGGCGGATACGTTCTGACGGGAGTTCAACTTGACTTCGCAACCGTTCGGCGGAGATCGGCTGCGCATCGTGATCGGCGCGGTGATGTACCCGCCCGAGGTGAACGGTGCGGCGAACTTCGGCCACCGGCTCGCGACCGGGCTGGCCCGCCGTGGCCACGACGTGCACGTGATCTGCCACTCGGTGGACCGCAACGAGAGCACCGGCGTCGAGGACGGCGTGACGGTGCACCGCGTCGCGTCCTACCGGACCCCGGCGCACCCGACGTTCCGGGCGTGCCCGCCGTGGCAGGCCTCGTCGGTCGCCGACCGATTGCTGCGCGAGATCCAGCCGGACATCGTGCACGTCCAGTCGCACTTCTTCATCGGCCGCGGCCTGATCAACGCCGCGCGCCGTCAGGGCATCGGGCTCATCGCCACCAACCACTTCATGCCGGAGAACATCTTCGGCTACGTGCGCATCCCGAAGGCCCTGCAGAAGGCGGGCGCGCGGTTGCTCTGGCACAACCTGATCAAGCACTACGGCAAGGCGCAGCTGGTGACCGCGCCCACGCCGCGCGCGGTGCAGCTGCTCCAGGACAACGGGTTCTCCCGGCCGGCGGTGCCGGTGTCCTGCGGCATCGACGTCGGGCGGTACCGGCGCCGGGCGCAGGAGCTGCGCAAGCAGGACCCGAACTCCGCGACCCGCACCGTCCTGTTCGTCGGCAGGCTCGACGAGGAGAAGCACATCGACGACCTGCTGCGGGCGATGGCGCTGCTCAAGACCGAGCACCCGACCCGCCTGGAGATCGTCGGCGACGGCAGCTGCCGCGAACCGCTGGGCGAGCTGGCGGCGGAGCTCGGCATCTCGGACCGGGTGCACTTCGCGGGCCTGGTCGACGAGGAGGAGCTGCTCGACGCCTACGCCAGGGCGGACCTGTTCTGCATGCCGAGCATCGCCGAGCTGCAGAGCCTCGCCACGATGGAGGCGATGTCCGCGATCACCCCGGTGGTGCTGGCGGACGCGATGGCGCTGCCGCACCTGGTCGAGGCGGGGGAGAACGGCTGGCTTTACCGGCCGCGGGACGTGCACGCCCTGGCGCACGCCATCGACGACGTGCTCGCGGACCGCGCCACCATCGACCGGATGGGCGCCGCCGGGGAGCGGCTGGTCAGCAGCAAGCACGACATCGACGCGGTGCTGGCCCGCTTCGAATCGATCTACCGGCACGCGCTCGCGCACGACGACGGGGTGACACCCGTCGAGCTGCCCGCCGAGCTGGCCAGCTGAGGAGCCGCCATGAGCAGCAGAACACCGGCACTGGGCACCGCGGTGCACGAGCAGGAGCTGCGGCCGGAATCGCAGGTGGCGCGGATCCAGGGTTCGGACCTGCACTTCTGGACCTACCGGTCGAGCGCTCCGGACGAGGCGCCGGAGACCTCGGAGCCGCCGGAGACCTCGGCGGACGAGGAAGCGGACCGGCTGATCGTGATGGTGCACGGACTGCGCGGCACCCACCACGGGCTGGAGCCGATCGTGGCGCGGCTGGGCGGTGGTCGCACCGTCGTCGTCCCGGACCTGCCGGGGTTCGGCGACTCCGGGCCGATGACCGGGCGCGCGCACGACGTGCCCGGCTACGCCGACGCGATCATCGAGCTCATCGAGCACCTCGGTGGGCGGGACCGGCCGGTGGTGCTGCTCGGGCATTCCTTCGGTTCGATGGTGGCTGCGCACGTCGTCTCCCGTGGTCCGGAGTTGGTGGAGCGGCTGGTGCTGGTCAACCCGATCTCGACGCCCGCGTTGCGTGGGCCGCGGGTGGTGCTGTCCTGGCTGACTTCGCTGTACTACGCCCTGGGCACCGCGTTGCCGTCGCGGCTGGGGCGGGCGCTGCTGGCCAACCGGCTGGTGGTGTGGGGCACCGGGCTGGCGATGTTGCGGACCCGCGACCCGGAGGTGCGCCGGTTCGTACACGACAGCCACCAGCGCCACTTCTCCCGCTTCCACAGCCCGGCGCTGCTCACCGAGACCTACGAGGCCTCGGTGACCGGCACGGTGGCCGACCACAGCGCGTCGCTGACGCTGCCGACGCTGCTGATCGCGGGGGAGTCCGACGACATCGCACCGCTGGCCGGGCAGCGCGAGCTCCTCGCGGGCCTGCCGGATGCCGAGCTGGTGGTGATCCCCGGCGTCGGGCACCTCGTGCACTACGAGACGCCGGCCGCCGCCGCGCACGCGATCGACCGCTTCTTGGGGGAGTCTTGAGCGCCCGGCCGACCGATCCGATCGAGCCGCACGAGCCGACGGGAACCACCGAACCGGCCGGAACCACCGAACCCACCGGACGCGCCGGGACCGCCGGTACGCCGGGCCCCGACGAGTCCCGCGATCCGGCGGACGGGGACGGGGAGCTCCCCGCTGGCGGTGGGCGGCCCGCGCGGGTGTTCGTGGACGCCCGCTGGACGCGCACCGACGCGCACGACGGCATCAGCCGGTTCGGTGCGGAGCTGATCCGCGCGCTGCACGCCCTGCACCCGGTGACGATGCTGATCAACGACCGGCGCCAGCTCGCGCTGCTGCCGGCGGAAGTGCCGCACATCAAGATCAACAGCCCGTTCTCGGTGCGGGAGCTGTCCCTGGCGAGCAGGCTGCACGCGCTGGGCGCGGACGTGGTGTTCAGCCCGATGCAGGTGATCGGCGGGTTCGGCCGACGCTACCGCCTGGTGCTCACGCTGCACGACCTCATCTACTACCGGCACCCGGAACCGCCCGGTTTCCTGCCGCTGCCGGTGCGGGTGATCTGGCGGCTGTACCACCGCGCCTACTGGCCGCAGCGGCTGCTGCTGAACCGGGCGGACGCGGTCGTCACGGTCAGCGACCCCCCCCCGCGGCTCATCCGGCGCCACCGCCTGACCCGGCGGCCGGTGACGGTGGTGCCGAACGCGCCGTCCGGCCTGCCGGAGCCCGTCGACGCCGAGCAGGCCCCCGCCGGGCAGGTCCGCGAACTGGTCTACATGGGTTCGTTCATGCCCTACAAGGACGTCGAGACGCTGATCGCGGGGATGGGATCGCTGCCCGGGTACCGCCTGCACCTGCTGAGCCGCATCGCCCCCGCCCGGGAGGCGGAGCTGCGCGCCCAGGTGCCGTCCGGTTCGGACGTGGTGTTTTGGAACGGCATCGACGAGGACGCCTACCGGACGCTGCTGCGCGGGGCGGCGGCGCTGGTGACGGCCTCGCGGGACGAGGGCTTCGGGTTGCCGATCATCGAGGCGATGCATGCCGGAACTCCTGTCGTGTGCAGCGATCTGGAGATCTTCCGCGAGGTGACGGGTGGTCACGCCCGGTTCTTCCCGGTCGGGGACGTCGCGGCCTTCGTCGCGGCGGTGCGCGAGGTGGACGATCCCGAGCAGCGCGCCGAACTGGTGCGCGGCGGCTGCGAGCAGGCCGCTCGGTTCACCTGGGAGCGCTCGGCCCGGCGGCTGCTGCGCGTGCTGGTGCCGGGCGCGGCGGGAACGGCCGGGGGGGGGGGGGGGGGGGGGGGGGGGGGGGCGCGGGGCGCGGGGGGGGCGGCCGGGCCCCCCCCCCCCCCCCACGCCGGATCAGCGTGACCAGATCTTGATCGCTCGCGGCACGTAGTCGGACCGCGGCGCGTGCGAACCGGACGGGTAGGTGGCGAAGTCCGCGTGCGTGTCGCAGTCCGGGTCCTGGTACACCGTGACGGGTTTCCCGGTCTGGTTGGCGAAGGACTTCACCTCGGGCTCGGCCGGGAGTGCGACGCACTCCTCCACGGCGGTCGCGCGCAGTTCGGCGCGGTGTGGTTCGCCCTGGAGTTCGACGTGCGGGTAGGCGCAGAACGCGCCGTCCTGGCAGGGGACCGGTGTCGCGGGACCCGCGTTCGCGGCTCCGCCGAGCCCGCCCAGCGCGATGCCCAGCGCCAGCAACGGGATCAGCGCGGAGCGCCCTCTGGTCCACAGTGGACGAGTTCGGCGACGCGGGTTCGAGATCGTGGTGGCGGCAGCGGACATGCTGGATCTCCTTTCACAGCAAGGGGAATTCGGAAGAGGTGTCCTGTCGGCCCAAGACGTGGCCCGGACTAGATCCAGATTCCCGAAACCGTGGTGCGAGCGCCAGCACTTCAGCTGGATACACCCCGACCGAGTGGATTTCCGGTCTGGCGCCGCGAAGGGGCGGCGGCAGACCGGAGAACCCGGTTCAGCCCCTCGGCCGGCTCACCAGCGCGCGGGTCACCCGCACCGCGCCCTGCCGCACCGCGCGCTCGACCGCCCACCGCCGGGCGCGGAACTCCGCGATCGGCAGCGAGATCGCCACCGACGCGGTCACGCAGCCCGCCGGGTCGAACACCGGCGAGGCCATGCACGCCAGCCCCGGCTGGAACTCCGCGATCTCCAAGGCGATCTGCGACTGCCGCACGTGCGAGAGGTGCTCCTCCAGCGCCTCCCGGGTGCGGATCGTCGACGGCGTGCACGGCGTCATCCCGGCCTGCTCCAGGTACCGCGCCCGCTGCTGCTGCTCCATCGCCGCCAGCATGATCTTGCCGAAGGCCGTGGCGTGCGAGGCCTGGTGGAACCCCACGTCCAACGGCTGCACCCGAGGACGCCGGTCGGAGTCCTCCACGTGCGCGATGACCACCTCGGTGTCCCGGTAGATCGCGTAGTACGCGGCGGCGTCCGCGTGGTGGTGCAACCGGCGGATCGCCGCGGCGATCTCCGGCGGCACCGCGAGCTGCCGGGACAGGGCCTGCCCGAGGAAGCGGGCCTTGTAGCCCAGCGCGAACACCTTCTGGTCGGTCAGGTGCACCACGTGCCCGGCCTCCACCAGCGTCGTCAGCAGGTGGTACGTCGTCGGCAACGTCAGGTCGAGCTGGGCGGCGAGGGACTTGGCGCTCACCCCGCACGGGGAGGCCGCGATCGCCTCCAGCACGCGCAGTGCGCGGCCCACCGACTGCAACGTCCCCGCCGGCGCCTTGGCGCCGTTGTGCTGCGGATTCCGTCCGCCGGTGGGCAGCGCGTCCATGCTCCTCAATGTAGGCCAGGCCGGGCGGTTCCCCCGCCGGGCCCGTACCGGGTGTCGAGCAGGCCACGACACCAGCCGGCGTTGCCCTCGATACTGACCCGCGTGGTGCGGGCGAACCGCAACCGCGCGGACAGCCCCTCGACGGGCACGGGTGCGCCGGCGTCGTCGACCAGCAGCGGGGCGTCCGGCCCGGACGGCAGGCCCAGCTGGTCCCGCCGCCTGCGCAGCCGGTCCAGCGCCTGGCTCGGCGGCAGGTTGCCGAGCCGCACCTGCACCAGCTGCTCCAGCCCGGTGCCCGAGCGCAGCAGCTGCTGGGCCACCTGCTCCTGGTAGGCCAGGTGCGCCTTGCGCAGGAACGTGGTGCGCAGCTCCTCCAGCTCACCGGCCGCCAGCCCGGGGAACGCGGCGTCGAAACCGTCCCCGGCCGCGACGCCCGCGTTGATCTCCTCGGACGCGAAGTGGTCCAGCAACCGCACCCGCACCCGCCGCACCCACGGCAGCTCCGCCACCGCGTCGTGCGCGTCGGCGACCATCAAATAGGCGAAGTTCGGCGCGCAGAAGTAGGTGGGCAGCCGCAGGTCGACCTGCACGTCCGAGCGGTCCACCGCCACCCGCGACACGAACTCCAGGTCGGTGACCGGCTGGTCCAGCTCCGGGTCGAGCACCGCGTCCAGCGCCCGCCACACCTCGGTCTCCAGGTTCACGGCCGTGGTCATGACGACAGCACCTCCTGGTTCAGCTCGGAGGCGACCGGTTCGCGGCCGGCCGGGACCGCGGGTTCCGCGGCGCGCATCTCCGCGGGCACCTCGATGTCGTAGAGCCGCGCCGCGTTCAGGCCGAGGATCTTGCGCTTGACGTCGGTGGTCAGCACCCCGTACTCGTCCTGCATGTCCTCCGGGATCTGGAAGTCCACGAACTGCTCCACCAGCCACTTCGGCGTCCAGATCGCGTAGTCGCTGGAGAAGGTGATCCGGTTCTCGTCCAGCCAGAACAGCAGCTCACCGATGATCTGGGCGAAGTAGCGCGGCCGGTGGTGCATGAACGCCATGGCCACCGCGAGTCCGCCGTAGACGTTGGGCTCCTGGGTGGCGATCCAGCAGAAGTCCTCCAGCCGCGGCAGCCCGACGTGCTCCACGATGAAGTTCAGCTCCGGGAACGCCGAGGCCACGTCGTCGACGTCGGCCACGTCGAACGCGTCCCGGTTCAGCGGGTAGATCGTCGGTCCCTTGTGGATGTGGATGTTGCGGATGCCCAGCTCCTGGCACTTCTCCAGGTACCGGTACGACCACGGGTCGGTCAGCTTCCAGCCCTTGGACTCGCCCTTCCACTCCGCGGTGTAGAGCTTGGTGCCCTTGAGCTGCCAGCGCTCCGCCAGCCGTTCCAGCGCGCCCAGCCCGGCCTCGCCGTCCCGCGGGTCCCAGCCGCCGTTCACGATGAACTTGTCCGGGTGCTTCTCGGCGAGCGCACCGTCCTGCTCGGTGGTGTTGAAGCCGTTGACGAAGAAGTCGGTGAGGTAGGTCGGCTGGAAGATGGCCTTGTCGACGTACCCGACCTCGAACAGGTCGTGGAGGATCTTCTCCTCGCTCTGCTTCTGGAACTGCTCGTGCGTCCAGATCTCCGACTCCGGGCTCAGGTTCCGGTGGTAGTCGAAGAAGCAGTTCAGGAAGCCCTCGCCGTAGCGGTTGGCCTGGTTGGCCGGCGTCCCGTCCCACGCGTGGATGTGGCTGTCGACGATGAAGTACTTCGTTCCGTCCTTCTCATACATGGCGAACCTCCGTGGTGGGGCGGGTCAGGGGACGAGGATGGCGCGGCCGCCGGGGATGCGACCCGAGTCGAGGTCGTCGAGCGCGTCCAGCGCGGCGTCGAGCGGGTAGGTGCGGGTGCGCAGCGAGACCTTGCCCTGCGCGGTGAGCGTCATCAGCTCGTCGAGGTCGAGGTACGAGCCGACGAGGTTGCCGACCACGTTGATCTCGCGGGAGATGACGTCGATGGTGGGCACGTCGAGCCGGCCGCCGTAGCCGATGACGAAGTACGAACCGGCGTCGCGGGTCATCGCGATCCCGTCCGCCTCGGTGCCGTTCTCGCCGACGAAGTCGAGCACCACCTCGGCGCCCTTCCCGCCGGTGATGTCCCGGACCGCGTCGACCTGACCGCCGTCGGCCCGGACGGCGTGGTGCGCGCCGAGCTGCTCGGCGAGCCGCAGCGCCTCCGGGGAGCGGTCCACCACGGTGATCTCGGCCGGGGTCAGCGCCACCAGGGACTGCAACCCGATGTGGCCGAGCCCGCCCGCGCCGATCACCACCACGTGCGCGCCCGGGTGCAGCAGCGGCACCGCCTTGCGCACCGCGTGGTAGGCGGTGAGCCCGGCGTCGGCGAGCGCGGCCACCTCGGCGGGTTCCAGCCCGTCGTCCAGCTTGACGACCGAGCGGGCGTTCGTGCGCAGCAGCTCCGCCATGCCCCCGTCGGTGTCGATGCCGGGGAACAGCGAGTTCTCGCAGTGCACGTCGTCCCCACCACGGCAGGGGCGGCACAGGCCGCAGGTGACCAGCGGGTGCAGGATGACCTTGTCACCGGGCCGCACGTTGCTCACGGCGCTGCCGACCTCGCGGACCGTTCCCGCGTTCTCGTGCCCGATGATGTAGGGCAGCGCGACGCCGCTCTTGTCGGCCCACTGCCCTTCGATGATGTGCAGGTCGGTGCGGCACACGCCCGCCGCCCCGACTTCGACCAGCACGTCCAGCGGTTCCCGCACGGCCGGATCGGGAACCGATTCGACCACGGGTCTCTCGCCGTAGGCGTGCACTCTGACCGCTCGCAACGCGGACTCCTCTCCGTTGAGCTGTGTCCTGGTTCACAGGCTGGCCGGAACGTCCCGCGACGTGGAAGAGGCGTTGTCAGATGCTGATAACCGCATGTCCGCCACCTGGTGGCGGCAGCTCCTTGAGCGGTTCAGCCCAACGTCCACCGCCGAACGCGGGAGCGGGCGCCCGCGGACTGGTGTCGGGGATGGCGCGGCGGCCTATAGTTCGCAGAGCTTCCGACCGGGTGAGCAGAGGAGTCGCTGGTGGCGTTCGACGCCGATGTCATCGTGGTGGGTGCCGGACTGGCCGGACTGGTCGCGACCGCCGAGCTGGCCGACGCCGGCCGCCGCGTGCTGCTGCTCGACCAGGAACCCGAGGCCTCGCTGGGCGGGCAGGCGCACTGGTCCTTCGGCGGCCTGTTCCTGGTGGACTCCCCGGAACAGCGCAGGCTCGGCGTGCACGACTCCCGCGAGCTGGCCTGGCAGGACTGGCAGGGCACCGCCGGGTTCGACCGCGCCGACGACCACTGGCCGCGCCGCTGGGCCGAGGCCTACGTGGACTTCGCCGCCGGGGAGAAGCGGTCCTGGCTGCGGCAGCAGGGGCTGTCGCTGTTCCCGCTGGTGCAGTGGGCCGAGCGCGGCGGATCGCTGGCCACCGGGCACGGCAACTCGGTGCCCCGCTTCCACATCACCTGGGGGACCGGGCCCGGCGTGCTGGAGCCGTTCCTGCGCCGCGTGCGCGCCGCCGAGGAGCGCGGCCGGGTGGAGCTGCGCTTCCGGCACCGGGTCACCGGGTTGACCACCACCGGCGGTGCCGTGGACGGGGTGCGCGGCGAGGTGCTGGAAGCCAGCGGGGTGTCCCGCGGCCAGCGCAGCTCCCGCACCGCGATCGGCGAGTTCGACCTGCGCGCGCAGGCCGTCGTGGTCACCTCCGGCGGCATCGGCGCGAACCTGGACCTGGTGCGGCGGAACTGGCCCGCGCGGCTCGGACCCGCCCCGGAGAAGATGATCGCCGGGGTGCCCGACCACGTGGACGGGCGGATGCTGGAGGTCGTCGGCGACACCGGTGGCCGCATCATCAACTCCGACCGGATGTGGCACTACACCGAAGGAATCCGCAACTACGATCCGGTGTGGACCGACCACGGCATCCGCATCCTGCCGGGACCGTCCTCGTTCTGGATCGACGCGCTCGGCCGCAGGCTGCCGCCGCCGCTGTTCCCCGGTGCGGACACGCTGGCGACCCTGGCGCACATCGGCTCCACCGGCCACGACCACACCTGGTTCGTGCTCAACCGGCGCATCATCAGCCGCGAGTTCGCGCTGTCCGGTTCGGAGCAGAACCCCGACCTCACCGGCCGCAACGTCGCCGAGGTGCTCGCCCGCGGCGGGGAGGTGACGCCGGGCCCGGTCGCCGAGTTCGTCAAGCGCGGCGCCGACTTCGTCACCCGGCGCACGCTGCCGGAGCTGGTGCGCGGGATGAACGAGCTGACCGGCGCGGACCTGATCGACGCCGAGCGGCTGGAGCGGGACATCGTGGCACGGGACCGGCAGGTCACCTCCGGGCTGGGCAAGGACGCGCAGATCTCGCTGATCCGCGCCGCCCGGCACTACAGCGTGGACCGGCTGGTGCGGGTCGCCCCGCCGCACCGGTTGCTGGACCCGGCGGCGGGTCCGCTGGTGGCGGTCCGGCTGACGCTGCTGACCCGCAAGACCCTCGGCGGGGTCGAGACGGACCTGGACGCGCGGGTCATCGGCGCGGGCGGCTCGCCGCTGCCGGGGCTGTACGCGGCCGGTGAGGTGGCCGGGTTCGGCGGCGGTGGCATGCACGGATACCGCTCGCTGGAGGGGACCTTCCTCGGCGGCTGCCTGTTCTCCGGGCGCACCGCCGGGCGGGCGGCCGCCCGGGCCACCGCCTGACCGGCCCGGTCCGCGCGGCGGTCACAGGAAGCAGGAGCTGACGTAGCCGGTGACCCGGGTGCGCCGGTCCAGCACCTGTGACCAGGTGTGCCGCGTGCGGCCGTCCGGGCAGGTCACCCGCTCGCCCTCGACCTCCCGGCGCTGCACCACCCGATCGCCCGGGTTGCCGACGCCCACCACCACCGACGACGTGCCGGGACCGGCCCGCAGGTTCACCCCCGGCACGCGGAAGTCCTCGGCGCGGTCGGGACCGGCGTCCCGGCTCAGCTCGGCGAGCCGCTGGCCGAATTCGAAGACGAAGTGCGCGACTCCGGCCCCCAGGCCGTGCACTTGCAGCACCAGTGCGGCGACTCCCGCCAGCACGGCGTTCCGGATCGTGTGCATGATTTTCCCCCTGGCTCCCGCGCCGGGCCGAACGCTCCCGGCCGGGAGTTTCGCGAAGAGATCGTTCCGACGTTTCCCCCGTAGCCGAACCAATCAACGCGCCGTTCATCTTATCGGCCGCGGAGGGTTCGCCGGGAGTGTCCGATCGTGTGCTTCGGGGAATGTGCCGACGCCTGCCGAACTCCGAAAAGAATTCGCGCTAGGACAGCGGTGAGCGATCACGATTACTTCGCAAGTGTCCACGATGCGGTGAACTGAATCGTCAGGTTCACCGCTGAGTGACCACATCGCGGTGGCGGTTAAGCTTCCGGCCGAGTGCGGCGGCATTCCGGCGAGCCCGCCGCGGACCGACGCGGAACCGTGCCGCCGAGCCGGAGCGGACCGGAGGAAACGATGGACGACGCGGATCCCTGGGACGGTTTGGCCGTTCCCGCCGGGTTGTGCCGGTACTGCGAGCACCCCTCGCTGAACCGCACGCGACGAGGTGTCACGTACATGCGGTGCACCCGAGCCGGATGGGATGAGCGGATTCCGCGCTATCCGGGGCTGCCGGTCGCGGAATGCGTCGGATTCGAACCCCGGACGGGATCCTGACGACCGCTCCGGGGGAAAGCGGCGCCGTCCGGACCGGCGCGGACGCGCCCGGAGCCGCACCTCCGGACGCCCCGCGGGAGCGGGTCAGCCCTTGCCCGCGCCGATCCCGGTCAGCGAGCGGACCTCCATCTCGGCCCGCCGGTCCTCATCGGGCGTCTCCTCGCTGAACAGCGTGCCGATCGCGGCGAACAGGAACGAGATCGGGATGGACACGATGCCCGGGTTGCGCAGCGGGAACAGCGCGAAGTCCACCCCGGGGAAGATGGAGTCCGGCGAGCCGGAGACCACCGGGGACAGCACGACCAGCACCAGGCAGGACACCAGTCCGCTGTAGATCCCCCACAAGGTTCCCGAGGTGTTGAACCGCCGCCAGAACAGCGAGTACAGCAGCGTGGACAGGTTCGCCGAGGCCGCGAACGCGAACGCCAGCCCCACCAGGAACGCGATGTTCTGCCCGTTGACGGCGATGCCGCCCAGGATCGACACCCCGCCGATGGCCAGCGCCGTGTACCGCGCGACCCGCACGACCTGGCCGGAGTCGGCGTTGCCGTCCCGGATCAGGTTCGCGTAGATGTCGTGGGCGAACGAGGCCGACGCGGTCAGGGTGAGCCCGGCGACCACCGCGAGGATGGTCGCGAACGCGACCGCGGCCACGATGCCCAGCAGGAACGTGCCGCCCACCTGGTAGGCCAGCAGCGGGGCCGCCGAGTTCTCCCCGCCGGGGGCGTCGAGGATGGTCGGGGTGCCGACCAGCGCCGCCGCGCCGAACCCGATGATCAGGGTGCACAGGTAGAACGCGGACATCGTCCACACCGCCCACACGACCGAGCGGCGGGCCTCCTTCGCGTTCGGCACCGTGTAGAAGCGCATCAGCACGTGCGGCAGCCCGCCGACGCCGAGCACCAGGGCCAGCGACAGCGAGACGAAGTCCAACCTGGTCATCGAGGACAGCCCGTACTGCACGCCCGGCGCGAAGATGTCCCGGCCGTTCGGGTTGTTCTCGGCGGCGTGGACCAGCAGCTTCGACGGGTCGTAGCCGAACTTCCCGATCAGGAAGATCGTCATCATCCCGACGCAGAGGAACAGCAGCGCGGCCTTCACGATCTGCACCCACGTGGTGCCCTTCATGCCGCCGACCAGCACGTACAGCACCATGACGACGCCGACGACGGCGATGACGATCGCCTGGCCGCCCGCGCCGTGCACGTCGAGCAGCAGGGCCACGAGCCCGCCGGCCCCGGCCATCTGCGCGATCATGTAGACGAAGGTGATGGCCAGCGTGGAGACGGCGGCCGCGGCGCGGACCGGGCGCTTGCGCATCCGGAAGCTGAGCACGTCGCCCATGGTGAACCGGCCGGTGTTGCGCATCCGCTCGGCGATGAGCAGCAGGTTGATCAGCCAGGCGACCAGGAATCCGATGGAGTACAGGAAGCCGTCGTAGCCGTGCACCGCGATCGCCCCCGCGATGCCGAGGAACGAGGCGGCGGAGAGGAAGTCGCCGGAGAGCGCGATGCCGTTCTGCGCGCCGGTGAACGAGCCGCCCGCGGCGAAGTAGTCGGCGGTGGTGCTGCGGCGGCTGCTGACCCGGTAGACGAGGAACAGGGTGAGCAGCACGAACCCGGCGAAGATCGCCGTGTTGACCGCGGGCCCGTCGGCGGGCAGCAGCGAGCCGCCCGGGGAGTCCTGCGCGACGGCGGGGAGGGGGTGGTTCATCGCCGGTCACCGTCCGCGGCCGGCGCGGTGGAGGCGTCCACTTCGGCGCGCAGCTCTTCGACGAGGGGGTCGACGGAGCGTTCGGCGAAGCGGACGTAGGCGGTGGTGATGAGCACCGTGGACACGAACTGCCCGATTCCGAGCAGCAACCCGATGTTGATCAATCCGAGCACGGGGCGGGCCATCAGCTCGGTCTGATAGGCGGCGAGCAGGACGTAGCCGAGGTACCAGACGAGGAATAACGCGGTCATCGGAAATACGAACCTGATCACCTTCCGGCGCAGGTCGTGGAATTCGGCGCTGGACGCGATGGCCGGGTAATCCGGACCGGTTCGCAGCGTGATGTCGGTGCTGCGCTCGATTCCGGCGAAGGGTTTCGGGGTTTGCCTCCGCGCCCGGTGCTGCGGGTAAGCGCGTATTGCGGTTCGAGTGGCGTCGCTCATGCTTCCTTCCCGGAAGTTCTCTGTTCGGGTCGGTCGGAACTCGGGGGACCCGGTGGATGCGATGTCGAAGCTCAGCGGCGGCGAAGTTAACCACCTCTCTGCCGCAATTGGGAAGAGATGTCGCCACACAGGATGACGGATCGATCACGAAGAGTGATGAACGTGGGGTGCCTCAGGCGTCCCGTGACACGTCCGGTTGAACCTCGACCACACGGCTGCTCGCGGCGGCGAAGGTTTTCCGGGAGCGCCGACAGCGATCGTCCGGAGGTGAACCTGCTTCCGCGCAGTGAAAAATTCCTCGTTCCGGTAGGTGCGGAGCCGTCCCCGGAAGACGTGACGTGCGGTGTTGCTCGGAGTCGATTGCGCCGAAAACGCCCTCCGCTGTTTCCCGGGGGCAGGGTTTATAGTGCAGGCACCCGAAAGCAGACCGCCTCCTCTTCCTTCGCCCCGGTTAGGTGTCCGTGTCCGGAATGCCGTCAGTCCCGGCACAGCCCGTAGCGATCGGTTCGGTAACGCTCGGTCTCGCTGGAGCCACCGCACCGATACGGTTCTGTGCTGGAAGTTCGCCCCGCCGACTACGAGCCTGCCCGCCGCCGGACCGCTTTCCCCCCGACAACCCAGACGACGATTGCGGGATCACACGCATGCGCCGTTCCCCGACGCCAAGTTCACTCGAAAGAGGTCGCCTGCTGAGCAGGGCCGACCGGCCGACGCCGAGGTGGTGCTCGTGACGGCGTCGACTCCCCCGCGCGAGCGGGCACGGTTAGGCCAGTGGCGGAACTGGAGCCTCTCGGTCAAGTTCGCCGCGGTCGTGCTGGTCCCGGTGATCTTCGCGGTCGGCCTCGGCATCTCCCAGATCCGCTGGCAGGTCGACCAGGCCAACGAGTACGAGCGCGTCGCGCACGTGCTGGACGGCGCGCAGAAGGTCGAACCCCTCGTCGCCGCGCTGCAGAACGAGCGCAACGCCGCCGTTCTGATCAACAACGCCGAGGAGCTGGACCGGCGGGTCGCCGAAGTGGACGCCGCCTTCGCCACCGTCGACGAGGAGATCGGGCACTCCGCCGGTCCCGGTGAGATCGACTACGGCCAGATCGTCGACGACCGCCACCACGAAGTGCACACCGCGCTCGAACAGCTCGACGGCGCGCGCGAAGCGGTCCGCCGCGAATCGCTGTCCACCCCCGACACCATCAACGCCTACAGCGCCGCCATCACCTCGGTGCTGTCCCTGGACCGCGCGCTCACCAGCACCGTGTCCGAGCCGACGCTGGCCGCCACCGCATCGGCGCTGCAGGACATGCTCGCCATGATGGAAGAGGTCCGGCTCCAGCAGGCCTGGGTGCTCAGCGGACTCTCCCAGGGCCAGCTGGCGCCGCAGTCCGGCGACGCGCTGCAGGGCTCCCGCGCCCGGCTCGTCTCCAAGATCGCCGACGCCCGCGCCACCGTCGCTCGGCACTGGCAGGAGCGCCTGGACGCGACCACGCAGGGTCCGGAGATCGTGCAGCGCAACGCGATGCTCACCCAGGTCCTGATGGCCGGGATGAGCGGTGGCGAGCTGCCGGTGACCGCGGCCCAGTGGAACGACATCTCCGACCAGGTGGTCGGGCTCATCGACGACGGCCACAACGACCTCGCCGACGAGGTCCGCGCCGGGGCGAGCGAACTCCGCGAGGACGCGGGCAACGCGGCGGGCTGGGACTCGGCGCTGCTGCTGGCCTCGCTCATCATCGCCGCCGCGGTGATCACCACGATCACCCGCCAGCTGATCGGCTCGCTGCGCCTGCTCCGGCAGGGCGCGCTCGACGCCGCCCAGCACGGGCTGCCGGACGCCGTCGCGGGCATCCGGTCCGGTGAGGAGGCCCGCGAGCTGCGGCCGCTGCCGGTCCGGACGACCGAAGAGGTCGGCCAGGTGGCGCGCGCCTTCGACGAGGTGCAGGCGCAGGCGCTGCGGCTCGCCGCCGAGCAGGCCTCGCTGCGGCACGGCTACAGCGAATCGTTCGTCGGCGTCTCCCGCCGGAGCCAGGGCCTGCTGGAACGCCAGCTGCGGCTGTTCGAGCAGCTGGAGCAGGACGAGGAGGACCCGGACCAGCTGTCCCGGCTGTTCCAGCTCGACCACCTCGCGACCCGGATGCGCCGCAACAACGAGAACCTGATGGTGCTCTCCGGCAGCGACCTGGCGCGGCGGTTCGTCCGGCCCACCGAGCTCGGCGACATGCTGCGCGCCGCGGTCTCCGAGATCGAGCAGTACCCGCGGGTCGTCGTGCAGCCGCCGCCGCAGGTGCGGCTGCTGGGCCACGCGGCCAGCGACCTGGTGCGGCTGATGGCCGAGCTGATGGACAACGCGGCGAACTTCTCCGCGCCCGACACCTCGGTCACCGTCTCCAGCTACCAGGCCGGCGACGGGTCGATCACCGTGGACGTGCTCGACGAGGGCATCGGCATGGGCGACCAGGAACTGGCCGCCGCCAACGAGCGGCTGTCCCGGGTCGACGAGAACGACCTGGCGACCTCGCGCCGGATGGGCCTGTTCGTGGTCTCCCGGCTGGCACTGCGCCACGGCGTCACCGTGCAGCTGCACGGCGGCCCCGATGTGGACGGTGTGCGGGCCACTGTGAACATCCCCGCCGAGCACGTGGTGGCGGGCGCGTCCGTCCCGCAGCAGCCCACGCCCGCGATGGGCGGGCAGCGCAACGGCGTGGCGCACCACGACATGCCGACCTCCGGTTCCTTCGGGACCGGCCCGCAGCCGATGACGTCCGCCCTCGACGGTGCGCAGCACGACGACACCGGGTTCGTGTGGAGCGCGGGCGGCGAGACCGGGTTCAGCACCGCCGAGACCGGGTTCAGCACGGCGGAGGGCGAGACCGGCTTCAGCACGGGCACCGGATTCGCGGCCGAGACCGGCTTCGCGGCCGAGACCGGGTTCAGCACCGGCTTCGGCACCGCGGACCCGGTCGGTCCCGGCGGCGCCGACCCGGCGGAGACCGGGTTCAGCACGGCGGAACCGGACGGCGAGCGGAACACGTTCAACACCGGCTTCCTCACGCCCGGCGACACGTCGAACTCCCCGCTGCCGAAGCGGGAACCGGCGGCCGGCCTCGTCGGCCCCTCGCAGCAGGAGCCCGCGGGCGACCTCGGCAGCCTGTTCACCCCGGTGGACATCCCGGAGCAGGCCGACTCGCACGACTTCGCCGCGGACTGGACCTCCTCGGACCTGGCGTGGCCGCCGGCGCCGGAGGACGCCCCGGCCGCCGCGGACGACGCCTCGTCGCCGATCTTCGAAGAGGTCTCCACCCAGTGGTTCCAGCCCATCACGGACGAGGACCTCGACGAGTACTCCCGCGAGCAGGAGGCGCGCCGGGAATGGCCCGGTGACGAGCAGGCGACGTCCATCATGGACAGCGGTTCCTGGTCGTTCACCGCGGATTCCGCGGCGGAGGCCGAAGCCGAGGCGAAGGCCGCGGAGGCCGTCGACGCCCCGGAACCCGGCTTCACCGACTCCGGCCTCCCGCGGCGGAACGGCAGCGGCCCCGCCGAGGAACCGGTGGTGCACGTCGACGAGCACGACCCGCTCGGCATCGGCGAGCTCGACCAGGACCGCGCGGACGCGGCCCCCGCCGCGGGTTCCCCGGCGGAGCGCAGCCCGCAGGAGCTGAGCCGCAGACTGGCCGACCTGCAGGGCGGCCTGCGTTTCGGGAGGAACGGCGCCATGACCTCGTCGTCGCAGGACGGTTCCGACCCGGGCCCCGCGCAGGCGGACGGCCCGGACCTGCCGGCCGGGAGCTCCAGCCGGATCGCCGACGACGAAACCCCGGCGGCGAACGGGAACGGGAACGGCGGCTGGACCTTCGCGACCGACGAGTCCTGGCGCCAGGCCGAAGCCGTCACGAACCTCAGCCCCACCTCGTTCACCGAGTCCGGGTTGCCCCGCCGCACCCCCAAGGCGCAGCTGGCCCCGGGCAGCGCGCAGGCCGGTCCGAGCAGGCCGGAGGGCCAGCGCCCCGAACGGGACGCGAGCGCGCTGCGCGGCAGGTTGTCCAGCTTCCAATCCGGTGTCGAGCGCGGCAGGCACCGGGCGCCGGACGAGTCGTAGGGAGGGCGCGTGCGGAACTCGAACGTCGTCGTTGATGGTCCCCACCGGAAGAAGGAGCGCTAGCCAGGCCACTGAGGGCGCGGAGGACCGCGTCCGGTTCCACCGATTCGGCAACACGGAGTCGTTCGGACAGACCTCGGCGATTCCACGACCACAAGCCAGGAGGTTGCATGACTCCCCAGGAGACGATGTCCCGGCGGTTCGGGTGGCTGGTGACGGACTTCACCCAGCGCGTCGCCGGCGTGGCGCACGCGATCGTGGTGTCCGCGGACGGACTGCTGCTGACCGCTTCGGCGAACCTGCCGCAGGACCGCGCGGAACAGCTCGCCGCGGTCTCGTCCGGTCTGCTGAGCCTGACCAACGGTGCCGCGAAGTGCTTCGAAGCGGGCGAGGTCACCGAGACCATCGTGGAGATGCAGTACGGCACGTTGATCCAGATGGGCATCAGCGACGGTTCCTGCCTGACGGCGCTGGCGGCGCCGCAGTGCGACATGGGCCTGATCGCCTACGAGATGGCGATGCTGGTGGAACGCGTCGGCCAGATGCTCACCCCGGAGCTGCGGCACCAGCTGCAGGGCGCGAGGAATCCGTTCTCCCGCCCGGCCGCGGTGAGGTGACGCGATGAGCGATCCGGAGTTCGGCGAGCAGGACCGAAGACGGGACGAGCCGGACGAGAACACCTTCGCCGACGTGATGAACGGGTTCACCTTCGACAGCGGCCGCGGCAGGCGCGGGCGCCGGAAGAAGGCGGACCAGGCGGAGGACTCGGCCGCCGAGCAGGGCCCGGGAGACGCGGGTGCACCGCAACCCCAGTCGGGGCAGCCGCACTCCCGGCGACCCACCGCCCGGCCTCCAGCGGATCCGTTCGACCGGCGCGATCCGTTCGAAACCCCGCTGGAGTGGGAAACGCAAGGCCCGACGTACCGCGAACCGGACGCGGACTGGGGCGGGTCCCCGGAACCCGGTTCGGGGACGGCGGGATCGGCTCCGTGGACCGTCGGGGGGCAGCCCGCGGGCCGACCGGAAGCGGGGGGTGGTGAACCGGTGCCGGAACAGTCCAGGGGGGCGTTCGGCGCACCGGAGCGAGAACCGGAGCCGCAGGCCGAGGTTCCCGCGGCCATCCGCTCGTACACCTGGACCGGTGGCCGGACCAGGTCGAACTACGAGCTGCAAATGGAGACGCTCGTGTCCACGAGCGAGGCCTACCGGCCTGGCTCGGCGGGGCGGATGGAACACGAGTCGATCGCTGAAATGTGCCGGCATCCCAGGTCGGTGGCCGAAGTCGGAGCGCTGCTCTCCGTTCCGATCGGGGTGGCTAGGGTGTTGCTGGCCGACATGGCGGAACTGGGGATGGTCACCGTGCACCAGACGGTGACCGAAAGCGGTAGCGCACCACACCTGTTGTTGATGGAAAGGGTATTGAGTGGACTCCGTCGGCTATAGAGCTCCCCAAGGAGGCGCTCGGGGGCCGGTCGCCCCCCAGCGCGGTGCCACGACCTCGGCGAAGATCGTCGTCGCGGGCGGATTCGGTGTCGGCAAGACGACGTTCGTCGGCTCCGTCTCCGAGATCGTCCCGCTGACCACCGAGGCGGTGATGACGGAGGCCAGCGCGGGCGTGGACGACCTCGCGGCCACACCGGACAAGAGAAGCACCACGGTCGCGATGGACTTCGGCCGCATCTCGCTGGATTCGGACCTGATCCTGTACCTGTTCGGCACGCCCGGGCAGCAGCGCTTCTGGTTCATGTGGGATGACCTGGTCAAGGGCGCGATCGGCGCGGTGGTGCTGGTCGACACCCGGAGGCTGGCGGATTCGTTCTCCGCAGTGGACTTCTTCGAAGACCGCGGGCTGCCCTACCTGATCGCGGTGAACTGCTTCAACGGCGAACTGCAGCACCGCATGGAGGAGATCCGGGAGGCGATGGCGATCGGGCCGCACGTGCCGATCGGACCGTGCGACGCCCGGGACCAGCAGTCCACCAAGCAGGCGCTGATCGCCTTGGTGCAGCACGCGATGCGGCACTGGCAGCAGCAGGGGCAACCGGGCGGTCAGCAGATCGCGCGGTGAGTCCCGCGGCGGACCGGCCCGCGCGCCGGTGACGGGGAACTCCCCGGCCGGGTCGCGGGTGGTGGGTCGTACAACTCGATCGAGCGAGTGGGCGAGCGCGCCTGCGGAGCGGATGACCGCTCTGCGGCGCGCTCGCTGCTGTGCGGGGGATTGAAAGGTCCGCGGGGGCGGGTTTCCGGGCGGCTGGGGGGATCTCAGGCGGGTTCTCGGGGGTGCTGGGGCGGCCCGGGAGGTTCGGCGCGGGGGCCGGGGTTCCGGGGAACGGCGGGTACCGGGTCCGGTGGTGCCGGTCGGGGGAGCGGAGCGCGGTGTCCGCCCGGTGGCGCGATCGGCGGCCCTGGCGGGGAGTCGGCGCGCGGGTGTGCGGCGGGCGGGGTGCGGCCGGGGTCGGGTGGCGTCCTGCGGTCGGCGGTGGAAAACCCCGTTCGCAGCGCGGTTTTCCCGGTTCTCGGGGTGGTGGTGCGGCGGGACTGTCCACCTTGATCAGTGGATCTTCGGCACCGCGCTGCGGTGCGCGGTGGCGCACCACCCGGGGCGGTGCGGCTGGGCGACAGGTGCCGCCGAACGGCGTGATCGCGTTTTCGCTGCCATGCCGGGACTTTTCAAGTGGCTCGGTACCGATTCGGGCTGGTTGGCGCACTCGTGGAATACCGTCCGCTGTGGACGAAAGAGCGGAAGTCGGTTCGGTTCGGGGCTTGGGACATTCACCCAATTGAAAGAGTGCGCGCATCGTTATCGTGCGGCTAGCATTCTTTTATAGCGGCCAGTGGTCGACTACTTCCACTTCTCAAGATCACCTGAAACGCGCGGGATCGACTGCGCGACCAAGATCTTCTTGGTCGGCGGATTCCGTCGTGCCAGGTGGTTTTCCCAGTCATGCAAGGCGATCTGATGAAAGGTGGCCACTGTGGACTTCGACGCGCTCTTCCATTCGCACTTGGCGGCGATTCGAGCCAGCGTCCACGAGGGTTTTCGATTCCGGTACCTGCCGACCGGGCGGAACGACGAGTTCGTGCTGCAGGGATTCCGCGTGGAGCACGGGGTGATGGACACGTTCCTGGCCCATGCGGCCGATGACGCGGTCGCCGCCCGATACCGGCTTTCCGACCTGGAAATCCCCGATCCTCCCGCGCTGTGGCGGCGGGACGGGCCGGTGGACGAGGTGGTGCTGGCGTTGCTGGCGCTCCCCGCCCACGGGGCTCGCGGATCCCCGGTTTCCGGCGGATTCCCGGTGCACTTCGGCATTCCGCGCCTGCGGCGACCGCGCGGTGGCGCACTCGATCCGAATTCGCCGCCGGACGTGCTCTCCCGCATTCCGCAACCGCGCTGCGGCGGGTGCGGGCCACGATCGGGCGCCCCGCGCGGTTCCCGCCACCTGGGAGGTGGCCGATGAACGTGAAGAAGGACTTACCGATGACCTGGCACTTCGAACGGATCTCCGCGCGCGAGTCCTACACGTTCCGCTGGGGGCGCGGCTCCGGAATGATCACCGTGCACCGCGGGGACGCGCGCGGTTCGCACAGCGACGACAACCTCGTCGATTGCGTGCAGGTCGGCATCGACTGGATAGACGACCAGGACGTGCGGGTGCAGGCCCGCAAGTGGATCAGGGTCAACGCGGGACGTGGCGTGCGATGAATGCGCCGCTCGTCGCACAGCGCATTCCGGCCTGGGGTGCGCGGCCGATTCCGCGCCGCCGGTTCCGGGCCGGATCGCGCACCGCGCGCCCGGCCGCTCGCACCGCCCGGCGCGACGGCGGAACGCGGTGGGCGCCGCGCTCGCGACCGCGTCGGACGACCGCGGGAGCGCGCGGCGAACCCGGACGTGGCGCCGGCGGAGCGCGCGCACCACCAGGGAACTCCCGCGCGGCGGCGGCTCCGGGAATTTCGCGAGCCGTTACCCGCGCGACCCCGCCGGTCGGAGCGCGCGGGGTAGACCGGTGGGCGGGGCCTCCGCACCGGAAGTCCCGCCCACGCAGCCGGAATCGAGCGCGACGCCCGGCGGAACAGGAGGTGCGCGGTGAACGTCCTGCCGCCCGCGCCCACCGCGGAACTGCCCGCCGAGTGGTCCTGGTGCCCGGACTGCTCGGGAACGGGCCTGCTCGACCCCGGTCCGGCCGACCCGGCACCCGCCGTCGCGGAGGAGTGCTGGACCTGCCGGGGCCTCGGCGCCGGGGCGCGGCACGTCCTGTGACCGGACCGATCCGGGGGGGGGGCCCCCCCGGCCCCCCCCGGGGGGGGCCGGCGGGGGGGGGGCCCCCCCCCCGGGGGGGGGGGGGGCCCCGGGCCCGGGGGGCCCGGGGGGGGGGGGGCGCGGACCGCGGCCGTGGGCCGCGCCCCCCGCCCCCCCCCCCCCCCCCCCCCCCCCCCCCCCGGCGGCCCCCCCCCCCCCCCCCCCCCGCATTTCCGCGTCCGGGCGGGGAACCCGGACCGCGGGGACCGGAGCGAACCGGTCACCGGCTACCCGTTCGCCTGACGTCCGCGGTCCACTACCGTGAGGTGGTTGGTTCCGTGCCGGGAGGAGGCCGCGGGTGGCGACGCAGCGGGTCCCGCCGGACGTGTTCCGCTTCGCGGTCGGTGCTCAGGCCGAGTCGTACTCGGCGATCCTGCGCGCGTTCGCGGACGCGGCGCAGTGGTGGGAGGGCTCGCTCGGCATCGATGACGTGCGGGACCGGGTGCGGGCGAGCGGCTGGCTCGACGCGCTCGGCGACGGAGACCTCGCGGAACGGCTGAAGAAGCTCGCCGAGTGGGGGCTGCTCGACGTCGTCCAGCACCACGCGGAGGACTACCGCACCGCCGCCGAGTACGAGCGGCGCAACCTGCACTACGCGTTGACGAAGGCGGGCGCGGCGGCCTGGTCCGGGCTGCGGCACGCGATGGCGAGCTTCGACGAGACCGGCGCGTTGCAGACCGCGGTGCTCGACGCCATCGCCGACCGGCTCGCCGAGATCGCCGCGCTGCTGGCCGAACCGGGTTCGGCGGACCGGCGGCTGTGCGCCGCGGTGCACGAGCTGGAAGGGCACCTGGAATCGCTGCGCACCGGCACCGCGCACTTCCACGCCGAACTGCGGCGGCTCCAGCGGTCCGACGACCCGGGCGAGTTCGACGAGGTGAAGGCGGCGACCGTCGCGCACCTGCAGGAGTTCACGACCGACCTCGACCAGCGCCGGCCCGTGATCTCCGCCGCGCTCGCCGAGGTGGAGGCGCACGGCGTCGCCGACCTGCACCGGCGCGCGCTGCGCGGCGCGGACCTGCCGCCCACCGCTGACGAGCGGGACTGGCTGGAGCGGCGGGCGGCGAGCTGGGGGACGCTGCGGGACTGGTTCCGCCCGGCGGACGGCTCGCCACCGCGCGCGGAGCTGCTGCGCGCCGCCGCCCGCGGAATCGTCGGGGAGCTGCTGCGGGAGCTGGAGCGGATCACCGAGGCCCGCAGCGGATCGTCCAGCGCCGCGGCCGATTTCCGCGAACTGGCCCGGTGGTTCACCACCGCCGACCGGGACGAGGACCTGCACCGCCTCTGGTCCGCCGCGTTCGGGCTCGGCCCCGCGCGGCACGCGCACCTCGCCCACGAGGACCCCGAACTGGTGGCGCCCGCGACGCCGTGGGTGCGGGCCCCGCGGGTGCGGGTTTCGGCGCTGCTGCGCAGCGGCGGGCGCGTCGAGAAGTTCGGCAGCACCGGGAAGGTGCGCGACGTCGCGCAGCTCGCCGCGTTGCGCGCGGCCCGGGCCAGGCGGGAGCGCGCCGAGCTGGACGCGGCGTGGCAGCGGCTCGTCACCGGCGGCGAAGTCCGGCTCTCCTCGTTCACCGGGCTCGAACCCGGCGTGCTCGACCGGCTGCTGGACCTGCTGGGGCGCGCCCTGGCGAGCCGCGCCGACGACGCGGGCGTGCGCCGTGCCCGCACCGGCGACGGACGGGTCGAGATCGAGCTGTCCGACCCGGCGGACGGGCGCACCGCCGAGCTGCGCACCGAGCGGGGAACGCTGCGCGGCCCGGACTTCGCGGTGCACGTGCGGCTCGTCGCCGACGGCGCGGTGGAGGCGGGCGGATGAGCAACCTCGCCAACCAGCTGGTCATCGCGGAACGCGCCGACCTGGCCCGCGGTATCAGGCTGCTGCTGGGCAGCCCGCTGATCCGGGCCGCGACCGACCCGGACGGGTTCGACCTGGTGCGGCGGCGCGCCGACACCCTCGCGAGCTGGTTCGACCACCACTGCGGCTGGGCGCTGGTCGTGGAGCCGCGGCAGGGGTACGCACGGCTCGCGAAGGTGCGCTCCGACCCGGACGCGTCCCGGCCCGCTCGGCGGGACCGGGGCAGCCGGGCGCCGTTCGACCGGCGGCGCTACGCGCTGTTCTGCGTGGCCGCGGCGGAACTGCTCGGTGGTCCCGCGACGACCGTCGGACTGCTCGCGGACCGCGTCGCGCAGGCCACCGCGGCCGATCCGGTGCTGCCCGGGTTCGACCCGGCGCTGCGCGCCGAGCGGATGGCGTTCGTGGACGTGCTGCGCGCGCTGGAGGGCTTCGGCGCGCTGGACCCCGTGGACGGCAGCACCGAGGACTACACCGACTCCGCCGGGGCGAAGGTGCTGTACCGGGTGGACGCGACGCTGCTGGTGCGGCTGCTGGCCGCGCCGAACGGGCCGTCGCGGCTGCCGGACGGCGACCGGCTCGCCGGGATGCTGGCCGAACCCCGCTACGGCGGTGCGGGCGCCACCGACGTGCAGCGCGCGCTGCGGCTGCGGCATTCCGTGCTGCGCAAGCTGTTCGACGACCCGGTGGTGTACTGGGCGGACCTCACCGCGGAGCAGCGCGAGTGGGCGACCTCCCGCACCGGCCGGGAGAGCATGCGGAAAGCCGCCGAGCAGGGCGGGTTCGCGGTGGAGGAACGCGCCGAAGGCGTGCTGCTGGTCGACCCGGAATCCCTCGCCACCGACGGCAGGTTCCCCGACGACGGCGACAACGCGAAGGTCGCCGCGCTGCACCTGCTGGATTCGCTCGGCGCCTCCCGCGCGGGGCTCACCGCCGACCAGCTGCGGGAGGACGCGGAATCGGTGCTGGACCGGTCGCCGGGATCGGCGCGCACCTACCGCTACTCCGACGGCCCGGCGCGGCTGGTGGCGGACGCGGTGGCGGTGCTCGTGGACTTCGGGCTGGCCCGGCGGGACGGGGAGCGGATCGTCGCGCTGCCCGCCGCCGCCCGCTACACCATCGTGTCCGGTTCCCCCGACTCCGCTGGAGGAAACCCGTCGTGACCGCCCCCGAAACCGCCGCGGTCCGCTGGCGCCCGTCGCGCGCCGGGATCCTCAACGTGTGGCGCTACTACGACGAGGTCTTCGAGTTCCACAACGGACGGTTGCTGCTGCGCGGCCCGAACGGCACCGGGAAGTCGAAGGCGCTGGAACTGCTGCTGCCGTTCCTGTTCGACGCGGACCTGCGGGCGAACCGGCTGTCCACGTTCGGCAGCGCGGAACGCACCATGCACTGGAACCTGATGGGCGAGGGCGCCTCCGGCGTCACCCGCGTCGGCTACGCGTGGCTGGAATTCCGTTGCGGCGACGGGTGGTTCACCTGCGGCGCCCGGTTGCAGGCCAGCAAGCACACCGCCGAGGTGCGCGCGGACTTCTTCACCACCTCCCGGCGCGTCGGCGTGGACCTGCGGCTGGTCAACGGCAACGACCAGCCGTTGACGAGGACCGCGCTGGAGGAGCGGCTTGGCGAACTCGGGACCGTGCACGACACGCCCGCCGAGCACCGGGCAGCGGTGCGCGCCGCGCTGTTCCCGGAGCTCACCGAGCCGCGCTACGAAGCGCTCATCACCGCGCTGCTGCAGCTGCGCACCCCGAAGCTGTCCGAGCGGCTGGACCCGAACCTGCTGTCCACGCTGCTGTCCCGCGCCTTGCCACCGCTGGGCGCGGCCGAGATCTCCGAGCTCGCCGAGGGGTTCGAACGCCTCGACCGGCGCCGCGAACACCTGGCGCGGCTCGACGAGCAGGTGCGGGCAGCGGACGCCGTCGCCGACCGGCAGTCCGGCTACGCGCGGCGGGTGCTGCGCGCCGCGGCCGCCGACCTCCTCGCCGCGGACGCCGACCTGGACCGGGCCGCCGAGGAGGCAGCGGACGGCGCGCGCCGCCACGAGCGGACCGCCGCCGACCGGGACGAGGTCCTGGCGCGGCGCGGTGAGCTGGCGCGGGAGGCCGACCGGCTCCGGGCCCGCATCGCCGGGCTCGCCGACGGCCACCACGAGGCGGCCGAGCTCGACCGGCTGCACGCCGAGACCACCGAAGCCGAGCGCACCGCCACCGCCGCCCGCGACCGGGCCGACCGGCGCGCCACCGAAGCCGACGCGGCCGCGCAGCGCGCCGCCGCCGCCGCCGCCCGCGCCGCCGCGGTGGCCGAGCTGGCGGTGCGCGCCGAGCGGGACGCGCGCGGGCACGCCGAACCGGTCGGTCTCGCCGGAGCGTTCCAGGAGGCCGCGGGCACCGCGGACCGGCGGCGCGCCCGGCTGCTGCTGCGCGCCGCCGCGCGCGGCGAGCACGACCGCACCGCCGAGGTCCGCGCCGCCGCGGACCGGCACGACCGGGCCGTGGCGGCCCGCACCGCCGCCGAGCAGCACCTGGAGGAAGCCCGGGGCGAGCAGACCGCCGCGGCCGAGCGCAGCGCCGAAGCCGCCCGGGCGCATGCCGACCGGCTCGACGCGCAGGCGCAGCGGGTGCGGGACTGGGCGGCGGGCCTGGTGGAACTACCCGTCGACGACCTCGACGCCGCCGCGCGCGCCGGCACCCGCGCCGCGCTGCTGGCGCTGCTGCACCCCGGCTACCTGACCGCCGCGGCCGAGCTGGGGCGTGCGCACGCCGCGGCCACCGCGCGCCGGGACGAGTGCCGGGCCCTGCACGCCGAGCTCACCGCGCGACGCGACCGGGCCGAGGACCCGGCCGAGGACCCGCAGCGCCCCGGTGCCCCGCTGTGGCGGCTGGTGGCGTTCCGCAGCGGCACCACCCCCGGCGTGCAGGCCAAGGTCGAGGCGGCGCTGCACTCGGCGGGCCTGCTCGACGCGTGGGTCGGCCCGGACGGGGTGCTCGACGGCGAGGGCACCCGGCTCGACCCGGCCCGGCTGCGTCCGGTGGACGGGACCTCGCTGGTGGAGGTGCTGCGGCCCGAATCGGGCGGGCCGGTGGACCGGGACCGGATCTGGGCCGTGCTGCACGGGATCGGCTACGGCGCGGCGTCGGTGGACCCGGCCGAGGATCCCGCGGGCGCGGGCAGGCACCGCAGCGCGGAGACCGCCCCGGAAGCGGCGATCGCGCCGGACGGCAGGTGGCGCCTCGCCGGGCTCACCGGCGACGGTTCGGCGCCCGAGGTCGCCCGGATCGGCAGCACCGCCCGCGACCGGGACCGCAAGCGCCGCGACGCCGCGCTGGACGAGCGGATCGAGGAGGTGGCGGCCGAGCTCGCCGAGCTCGACACCGCGGCCGGTGCGCTGGACGCCCGCCGGGACGCGCTGCGCGCCGAGTGGGAGGCCGCGCCCGACGACAGCGCGGTGCGGGACTCCCGCCGGGCCGCCGACGTCGCCGAAGCCGAGGCCGCCGCCCGCGACGGCCTCGCGCACCACCGGGCCGAGCAGGTCGCGGCGGCCGCGGACGCCGCGCGGCGAGCAGGGGACCGGCTCACCGAGCTCGCCGCCGAACTCGGGCGGCCCGCGGACCGGTCCGCGCTGGACGAGCTGGACCGGCGCGTCGCGGCCTGCACCGACTCCGCCGCGGACTGGCTCGACGCCCGGTTCGCCGCCGACGCCGAACGGCGCGCCGCCGACACCGCCGCCGAGGTCGCGCGGCGCTCCCGGGACGTCGCCGCCGAACGGCGCGCCGAAGCGGAGGAGGCCGAGCGGGACGCGCTGCGCCGCGCCGAGCGCGCCGACGCCGTGCGCGCCGCCCTCGGCACCGCGGACCGGCAGGTGCTGGACGAGCTCGCCGAGCTGCGCGCCGGCCTGCACGACGTGGAGCTGCGGCGGGACCGGTCGACCGACCGGCTCGTCGAGGTGGCCGGGCGGCTCGGCGCGCTGGAGCACCGGCGCGCCGCCGACACCGCGCGGCACGAGGCCGCCCGCGCCGCCCGCGACGCCGCGGCCCACCGGTTGCGGAGGCACGCCGCGGCCGGGTTCGCGGTCGACGCCGGGATCGAACTGTCCGAATTGGACGATGACGGTGCGGTGCTCGCCGCGGCCCGCGAGATCAGCGGTGCCTGGGAAGCGCTCCCGCACGGCGCGAAGGACCGCGCCGACGCGCTCGGCAAGCTCGCCGAAGCCGTGCACGGCGGCCGCCACGTGCTCGCGGACCGCGCGGAACTGCGGCTGGAACCCGGCGAGGACGCGCAGCTGTTCGCCGCCACCCTCGACGGCGTGCGCCTCGGCGCCACCGGGCTGCGGGACGCCCTGCGCGCCGAACGCGACCGGCTGCGCGCGGGCCTCACCGGTGCCGAACGGGAGCTGTTCGACCAGACCCTCACCGGCGAGACCCGCAGGCACCTCGCCGCCCGCATCCGCCAGGCCGGGGAACTCGTCGACACCATGAACGCCCGGCTCAAGCGGGTCCGCACCGCGTCGAAGGTCGCCGTGCGCTTGGTGTGGGAAGTGGACCCCAACCTGCCCGCCGGAACCGGCGCCGCACGCGAACTGCTGCTCACCGACCCGGAACGGCTCGACGACGCCGACAAGGACGTGCTGCACGCCTTCTTCCGGGAACGCGTCGACGAGGCCCGGCGGCACGGCACCGCCGCCGGGTGGGAGGGGCAGCTGGCGCAGGTCTTCGACTACACGTCCTGGCACCGCTTCGGCGTGCAGATCGACCGGGCGAACGGGGAGGGCTGGCAGCTGCTCACGAAACGGCTGCACGGCGCGCTCTCCGGCGGGGAGAAGGCCATCGCGCTGCACCTGCCGCTGTTCGCCGCCGTCGCCGCGCACTACCAGGCCGTGCCCGCCGCGCCCCGGTTCATCCTGCTCGACGAGGTGTTCGTCGGCGTGGACGCCACCAACCGCGGGCAGGTGTTCGACCTGCTCACCGCGCTGGACCTGGACCTCGTGCTGACCAGCGACCACGAGTGGTGCACCTACCGGGAGCTCGACGGCATCGCCGTCCACCAGCTCATCACCGGCGACGGCGACGACGCGGTCACCACCGCCCGGTTCGTGTGGGACGGGCGGGCGCTGGCGGAGGAACGCGGTGCTCCCTGACGGTCTGCGGCGAGCCGAGTTCGCACCCCTGTGGCGGGCGGTGCACGACCGGCTCTCCTCGGGCCGGGCCGTGGACCGGGTCCGGGTGGGCCCGCTGGACCGGCGGCAGCGCGAAGCGCTCGCGGGCCTGCTCGGCGCCGACCGGCTGCCCGCCGACCACGTCACGGTGTCCGTGGCACGGCTGGACGCGGTGCTCGAACCGCACTGCGGGATGCGCTGCCGGGACATCGTCGAAGAGCTGATCGGCCCCGTGCAGGACCGGGCGCTGCAGCGGGAACGCGCCCAGCGGCAGCGCGCCGCGCTGTGGGAGTGGTTCACCGAGCACCCGGTGGTGCGCGCCCAGCCCGCCCTGACCGGGTGGGCGGAGCAGGTGCGCCGCGGCGGCCTCCCCGGCGGAACTCCCGCCGCGGCGGGACGACTGCTGGACGCGGCGCTGCACGTGCTGCACGCGCTGCCCGCGCCCGGCACGCCGCTGCCCGCCTTCGCCGAGGCGGTGCTGGGCGATCCGCGCGCCCTCGACCCGGGCGGATCGCTGTCCGGACTCGTGCTGCGCGCGCTCGCCGAGGTGCACGGCGTTCCGCTGCCCGCCAGCGACGGCCAGCGCCGCGCGCTGTGGCGGTGCGCCGGGATCGGCGAACCCGGACTGCCCACCGCGGTGCTCAGCGCGGGGATGCAGCCGGTCGGCGGACGGCTGTGCGGCGAGATCATGCGCTCCTGCACCGCTTCCGGGCACGCCGCCTCCACCACCCTCGACCAGCTGCGCGACGCCGGCCGGATCGTGCTCGGCGAGCCCGACGTGTGGGTCGTGCAGGAACCGGCCGTGCTGGAGCGCGCGCTGCGCCGGTTCGGCCGCACCTGTCCGCCGCTGGTGTGCACCTCCGGCTGGCCCAACGGCGCCGCGATGCTGCTGCTGCGGACCCTCCGCGCGGCCGGGGCGCGGCTGCACCACCACGGCGACTTCGACGGGGAAGGCCTCCGCATCGCCGCGTACGTGCAGGCCAAGGCCGGGGCCGTGCCGTGGCGGATGAGCACCGCCGACTACCTGGCCGCGCTGGACCGGCACCCGGCCGGACCCGGTGCCGGGCGGATCACCGACGCGCCCTGGGACGCGGCGCTCGCCCCGGCGTTGCGGGAGAACCGGGTGGCGGTCCCGGAGCTGCGGGTGGCGGACGAACTCCTCGACGAAGCGGTGTGGCGGACGCCGTGACCCGAGCCTGCCCCGGTGCGGGGCTCGCCCGGCGGGCGGTGATGCCCGCCCTCCGCGTTCGCGGGTGCCGTCGGCTCAGGACGGGAACGCGGTGCCGGTGGAGGCGTTCTCCCAGCGCTCGACGTCGCCGAGGAGTCGTTCCGCGTTGGCGCGGGTCCGGCCGACGGCGTCGGCGCCGAGCACCAGGTGCATCGGTGGCTCCGGGGCGGCGACGGCATCGAGGATCACCTCCGCCGCCCGCGCCGGGTCACCGGCCTGCGCACCGTCCGTGCGCTGCATCGCGGCGACGGCGGCGCCGGTGTCGGCGTAGTCGTCGAGGGCGGCGGCGGTGCCGCGCCGGGAGCGCTCGGTGAGGAACTCGGTGCGGAAGTGGCCGGGCTCGACGACGGTGACGCGGATGCCCAGCGGCGCGACCTCCTGCGCGAGCGCTTCGGACGTGGCGCCGAGCGCGGCCTTCGCGCCCGCGTACAACCCGGATCCGGCGCCGGGGGCGAGCCCGGCGATGGAGGAGATGTTGACGACGTGTCCGGAGCGCTGGGCGCGCAGCAGCGGCAGCGCGGCCTGCACGACGCGCAGCGCGCCGAAGAAGTTCACCTCGAACACGTGCCGCGCTTCGTCCGCCGAGGCCTCCTCCACGGCGCCGAGCAGCCCGTAACCCGCGTTGTTCACCACCACGTCGAGGCGCCCGGCGACGCGGTGCGCGGCGGCGACCGCGGTGGCGGCCTGCTCCGGGTCGGTGACGTCGAGCGGCACGGTGTGCAGCGCGCCGCCCGCCGCGTCGAGGTCGGAGTCGCCGGTGCGGGTGGTGCCGACGACGGTGTGGCCGCGGCGCAGCGCGGCTTCGGCCAGCGCCCGGCCGAAGCCGCGGGAGATTCCGGTGATGAACCAGACGGACACGGGGTCCCCCTCGCGATTGATGGTCCACTGTGGACGGCCCGGTGCCGGGCCGATGGCTCCACGCTAGGCACCGGAGTCCCGCCGAGGGAGGGCGTGGCACTGCCACCCGGGCCGCTTCGCTCCGTCAACGGCCCCGACCGCCGATCGGGGGCCGGACGCGAGCGTCCCCGCCCGGTCAGGACACCCGGAACGTCGCGCCGGGCCTCGGTCCGCGAGGCGAACGTCAGAGCATCGCCAGGAGCATGGCGCCCATGCCGATGCTCATCGCCCCGTGGCAGGCCGCGTCCCACGCCAGCCGGGTGGCCCGCGGATCGGCCGGGGCGCCGGTGGCGTCGGCGGTGTTCAAGTTGTGCCGCGCCGTGTCCACCGCCGTCGAGATCCACGCCACCGAGGACAGCACCAGGAACGCCCCGAGCACCGCCGACACCAGCACCACCGGCGCCGGGGGCCCGGCGGCGGCCGCGGGCGCGGCCAGCACCCCGGACGCGGGAGCTCCCGCCGCGTGGTGGTGGTGCCCGCCACCGGAATCGTGCGCACCCAACATGAGCAGCGGCATCGCCGCCACCATCCACACCATCGCCACCGACATCACCGCGTGGTGCGCGTGCGCCAGCCGCGGTGAGCCGTACCCGTGGGCGCACGGGACCCGCAGCACCGCCAGCGCCGCGAACCACACCGCGGTCGCCGCGAACAGCACCAGCTGCGGCGTGGCGGGCACGCCCATGCCCCACGGCCACACCATCGCGATCATCAGCAGGCTCATCGCCAGGTGGCTCGCCGAGCTCAGCCGATCGCTCGGCCGCAGGCCCGGTCGGGTGGCGCTGATCGCGCACCACACCGCCGTCACCGCGAACAGCACCGTCAGGACCCAGCTCAGCAGCAGCGATTCGACCACGATCAGACTCCGGCGCTCCGCCGGGCGCGCGCGCCCAGCACGTTGTCCACGACGAGGAACAGCAGCAGCGACGCGCCCAGCAGCGGCAACGCGTACGCGACGAACGCGGCCACCACGATGATCGGCGCCATGACCCGGCCGGGGACGCGCCGCCACGCCCCCCGTTCCGGCGCCCGGCCGAACCGGCCACCTCCGCGGGTGGGCCTGCGCAGCCACCACATCCGGTAGCCCCAGAAGATCATCGAGAGCAGGCCGAGCATCAGCGCCGCCAGCACCAGCTGGTTCGCCAGCCCGAACAGCAGCCCCATGTGCGCGTCGATGCCCCAGCGGGACAGCTTCGCCATCAGCGGGTAGTCCGCGAACCGGATCGTCTCGGTGATCGCTCCGCTCGACGGGTCCACCGCCACCTGGTCCTGCTTCGTCGGCCAGCTGCGCTGCACCTGCTGCACGGTGTAGGCGGAACCGGCATCGGCGGGCGGCGTGATCTCCACCGGACCGTCCAGCCCCGCGCCGAGCGCGGCCGCGTGCACCCGATCGATGCCCACGTCACCGGCGGGTGCCGCCGGCAGCTCGGTGGACACCGCCGGGGTCTCCCACGACAGCTGCTCGCGCACCGCGGTCACGTTCTCGCCCGCGTGCACCGACCAGGTCAGGCCCGTCGCGGACAGGAACAGCAGCCCGAGCGCCGCCCACAACCCGACCGCCCCGTGCCAGGACAGCACCCGCCTGCGACCAGCCGGGCGGAACTCCGGGGCCAGCAGCAGCCGGGCGCGCCGCTCGCGGCGGGTGCGCCCGATCCACAGCGCCGCACCGCCCAGCACCACCACCCACAGCCAGCTCGCCGCCAACTCGCTGTAGAGGCGGCCCGCGTCGCCCAGGTGCAGGCCGCGGTGCAGGTTGTCGATCCACGCGCGCAGCGGCAGCGCCTGTCCCGAGCCGTAGGTGACCAGGTCGCCGCGCACCTCCAGCGTGTGCGGGTCGACGAACACGGTGCGCAGGTAGCTCTCCGGCAGGTCCGGCGCCGCGAAGATCACTTGGGTGGTGTCGGTGCCGGTCGCGCCCGGGCGCACCGCCTGCACCTGCTCGCCGGGGCGCACCTCGCGGGCCGTCGCGATCTGCTCCGACAACGGGTGCGCGGTCGCCGCCGCGGGCACGTGCAGCTCCCGGGTGTAGACGGCCTGCTCCAGCTGCGGCGTGAACACGTACACCAAGCCGGTCAGCGCGGCCACCACCAGGAACGGTGCGATGAACACGCCCGCGTAGAAGTGCAGGCGCAGCACCAGCGGGCGCAGCACCGACCACGTCGACGGGCTCGCGGGCCGATCCGCCACCGCGCTCCCGGACGAGTCCGGGTCCTGCTGCTCCGCGAGACCTGGATCCGTCGCCATCGCCGCTCCTGTCCTCAGCCGCTTCGGTCGACCCACTAGTCGCCTGATCATCGTGCTTGGTTCCCGCTGTGACATCCCCCTCCACGATGTGGGAGCGAACGGGGGCGGGCGTTGACCCGTTCGCCGAACGCGTGCACGGGGGCGGGGGTGAACGGACCGCGCGTCCGGGGCAGCGGCGGTCACCCGGTGCCCGCTCGGTGGGCTCGTTCTCGGGGTGAACGGACCGTTCGTCCGATCTAGTTGGTCGAACGGTCCGTTCACTCCGGCAGGAGGTGGTGCGAGTGGGGTCACAGGGGGTGCGCGGAACTCCCGCGGGCGGGGGCGCGACCAGTCCGGGAGCGGGTAGCTTCCCGCTTCCGGGGCGCGCGGCGTCCGTTCGCCCCGGGGACGTCGAGCACGAGGACAGCGCAGTGCCACCACCCGGTTCGCAGCCCCCGCACCGCCTGCCGTGGATCGCGGGGGCGAGCATCGCGGCCCTCGTGTCCGCGTTCGTCGCCGTCTTCCTCGGCGAGTCCGGCTACGCGCCGCTCGGGTTGTCCGATCCGGGTGCCGTGGTGCGCGTCGGGATCGGACTGGTGCGGCTGGTGGCCGACGCGTCCGCCGCGATCACGTTGGGATCGCTGGCGTTCGCCGCGTTCTTCACCTCGCCACGCGAGTCCGGCGGCATCGCACCGGACGGGTTCGCCGCGGTCCGCGCGGCCGGCGCGGCGGCCTGGGTGTGGGCGGTCGCTGCGGTGCTGATGATGCCGTTCGAGATGGCGGACGGGACGGGGCACCCGCTGCGCCGCGTGCTGCCGCCGGACGCGTTCACCGGGTTGTTCAGCGCCATGTACGAGCCGACGGCCTGGGCGATCACCGCCGGTGTCGCGCTGGTGGTGGCGGTCGGCGCCCGGACGACGCTGCGGTGGCGACCCGCGCTCGGGTTGACCGCGCTCGCCGCGTTCGCGCTGCTGCCGCCCGCGGTGGTGGGTCATTCGGCGTCCAACGCGGGCCACGACTTCGGGACCAACGCGATCGTGCTGCACGTGCTGGCGGCGGCGCTGTGGATGGGCCTGCTGGCGGCGGTGATCGCGCACCTGCGGCGCGGTGGCGCGCACCGGGAGCTGGTGCTGCGCAGGTACCGCCGGTTCGCCGGGGTGAGCTGGCTGGTGCTGGCGGTCTCGGGGCTGGTGGACGCGCTGGTGTTGATGCCGCTGTCCGACCTGGGGCGTACCGCGTTCGGCGTGCTGGTGCTCGCGAAGATCGTGCTGCTGGTGCTGCTCGGCGCCTGCGGCAGCTGGGTGCGGCGCCGGTCGTCGGCACCGGTGGCGCTGCTGTCCGCCGAGTTGTTGATCATACTGGTGTCGGTCGGCGTGTCGATGGGCATGGCGCAGACGCCACCGCCGAACCTGCTGGACCGCGGGGTCAGCTCCTCGGAGGTGATCCTCGGCTACGACCTGCCGGGACCGCCGAGCGCGTGGGGATTCCTGGGCACCTGGCGCTTCGACCTGGTCCTGGGCCTCGCCGTGGTGGTGCTGGCTGCGCTGTACGTCGCGGGGGTGCGCCGGTTGTGGCGGCGCGGGGACCGGTGGCCGGCCGGGCGCACGGCGGCGTGGCTGCTCGGCTGCGTCACGGTGCTGGTCGCGACGTCCTCCGGGCTAGGCGTCTACTCGTCCGGGGTGTTCAGCGTGCACATGCTGGTGCACATGGTGCTGAACATGCTGGCGCCGGTGCTGCTGGTGCTGGGCGGCCCGATCACGTTGGCACTGCGGGCATTGCCGACCGCGGGCCGGGGGAATCCGCACGGCGCCAGGGAAGTGCTGCTGGCCGTGGTGCATTCGCCGGTGGCACGGGCGGTGGCGCACCCGGCGATCGCGACGGTGCTGTTCGTCGGCTCGTTCTACGCGCTGTACTTCACGCCGCTGTTCGAGAACGCGATGTCCGAGCACTGGGCGCACGAGCTGATGAACGTCCACTTCGTCCTGGTCGGCTACCTGTACTACTGGACGGTCATCGGGGTGGATCCGGCGCCGAAGCCGCTGCCGCACCTGGGGCGGCTGGGCATGGTGTTCGCGGTGATGCCGTTCCACGCCTTCTTCGGCGTGATCGTGATGGGCATGAACGACGTGATCGCGGAGAACTTCTACCGCACCCTCGACCTGCCGTGGGCGCAGGACCTGCTCGCGGACCAGAAGCTCGGCGGTGGCATCGCGTGGGCCGCGGGGGAGGCGCCGCTGGTGGTGGTGCTGATCGCGCTGCTCACCCAGTGGTACCGGCACGACGCGCGGGTGGCACGCCGCGCCGACCGCTCCGGGGACGAGGAGCTCGCCGCCTACAACGCGATGTTGGCGAAGCTCGCGGAACGCCGCTGAAGGCTGGGCGAGCTCCTGCTGCGAAGTGGGTGGGGTGGCGGAACCTCAGCCGTTCCCTCGCTGCGGGATCGTTTTCACCGGTGGCTCCGCCACAGGAGAAAACGCTGTCCTCGCGAGGAAACGGCTGAGAACCCGCGGGTGGTCCCGTTGCTCGGGTGGTCGTTTGCTCAGCGGCTTCGCCGCTGACAGGAAGGAGTCGAGAGCAGCAGGGCAGGTTCGAAGACGGGCAAGTGAGGTTCTGCCGCCCGCTCCGCCTCGTGAACGGGGGCTGGGGGGAGTCCTGTGCTCGGCGGATGCGGCCACGTGGGGTTCGGTTGCGCGTCGAGGAGCTGCGGGGGCGTGACCAGGAGCGGGACCGGGCCGAGCCTGGGCGGGCGCGGGGTCGGGCGTTGGCCTGGTTCGTGCACGGCTGCGTGCTGATCGACCTGGACGTGACCACGAGCAGCGTGGTGGAGCTTTACTGGGAAGTGCTCGCCCTGCTGGACGATCCGGCGCAGCACCGCACCGGCAGCGGGTGGGAGCGGGCCGTGCTGCACTGCGTCGACCTGCTGCGGGAGCCGTTGGCGGAGGTGGCGGCCGATCCGCACCGGCACGCCTCCCGCGACGAGCGGCTCGCGCTCGCGCCGCTGGTGGAGATCCCGCGGCAGGTCCTGGTCGGCCCGGGTGACGCGGAGCGGAGCTTCCCGATGGCGTGCTGGAACGCGGCCGGTGCCCTGCTGGACGGGGTGCTCTCGCCGTACCGGGCCGTCGGTTTCGTCGTCTGTGTAGGCTACTTCTCCCAGGATCAGGACCTGGCGTGGGTGCGGGAGTGGCAGGTCCGGTACGAGGACGAGCCGGACGCGCGTCCCGCGCTCGACGCGGAGATCCGGGCGTGGGCGCGCGATCGGGTCGTCGGCCGGGACTAGTGCGACCCGGTCGCGCTAGTCGCCGCTAGTCGGTGCGCAGTCCGGTGAAGCGCCGCAGCCGCAGGCTGTTGGACACCACGAAGAACGAGGACAGCGCCATCGTCGCGCCCGCGATGAGCGGGTTGAGCAGACCCAGCGCGGCCAGCGGCAGCGCGGCGAGGTTGTAGCCGAACGCCCACAGCAGGTTCCCGCGGATCGTGCGCAAGGTGGCCCGCGCCAACCGGATCGCGTCCGGCGCCACCGTCAGGTCCTCCCGGACCAGGATCAGGTCGGCGGCGTCGATGGCGATGTCGGTGCCGGTCGCGACGGCCAGTCCGAGGTCGGCGGTGGCCAGCGCCGGGGCGTCGTTCACGCCGTCGCCGATCACCGCGACCACGTGGCCTTCGGCGCGGAGGCCGCGCACCACTTCGGCCTTCTCGTCGGGCAGCACCTCGGAGATGACCCGTTCGATGCCGACCTCGTCGGCCACCGCCCGCCCGGTGGTGGCGTTGTCGCCGGTGAGCAGGATGGTGCGCAGCCCGAGCCGGTGCAGTTCGGCGACGGCCCGGGCCGCGGTGGGTTTCACCGCGTCGGCCAGCGCGAACACGGCGACGACCGCGCCGTCCTCGCCGCAGAGCACCGCGGTGCGGCCCTGCGCCTCCCAGTTCTCGCGGAGTCGGTCGAACTCCGCGGGCACCTCCCAGCCTCGTTCGTCGAACAGCGCGCGGCGGCCGATGAGGACGTCGCGCTCCTCCACGACGCCGTGCGCGCCGAGCCCCGGCCGGGCCGCGAACGAGTGGACCGCGGGGAACCGGCCCGCCGTAGCGTCCACTTCGGACGGTGCGGCGGTTTCGGCCGATCCGGGTTCGGCGTCCGCCGCGCCGGAATCCGCCTCGGTGCGGGCGAACGCGGCGATCGCGGCGGCCACCGCGTGCTCCGAGGCGTCCTCGACGGCGCCCGCCCGGCGCAGCACCCCGGCGCGGTCCCGCTCCGGCGGCACGTGCAGCTCCACCACCGACATCCGCCCTTCGGTGACGGTGCCCGTCTTGTCCAGCACCACGGTGTCCACGTCGCGGGTCGATTCCAGCGCCTGGTAGCCCTTGATGAAGATGCCCAGCGTGGCGCCGCGCCCGGACGCCACCATCAGCGCCGTCGGCGTGGCCAGGCCCAGCGCGCACGGGCAGGCGATCACCAGCACCGCCAGCGCCGCCGTGAACGCCCGGTCCGAGTCGCCGGTCCACAGCAGCCAGGCCAGCAGGGTCAGCGCCGATCCGGCCAGCACGGCGGGCACGAAGTACGCGGAGATCCGGTCCGCGAGCCGCTGCACGGCGGCCTTCCCGGACTGGGCCTCGGACACCAGCCGCAGCATCGCCCCGAGCCGGGTGTCCGCCCCGACCTGGGTGGCCCGCACCACGAGCCGCCCGTCGAGCACGGCGGTGCCGCCGAGCACAGTGTCCCCCGCGCCGACCTCGACGGGCGCCGACTCGCCGGTCATGGCGCTGCGGTCCAGCGCACCGCGGCCGTCCTCGACGACCCCGTCGGTGGCGACCGTCCCGCCGGGCCGCACCAGGAACCGCTGCCCGGCGCGGAGTTCCGCCGCCGGGACCTCCCACTGCGAGCCGTCGTCGAGCAGCACGGTCACGTCCTTGGCCCGCAGCGCGGCCAGCGCGTGCAGCGCGTCCCCGGCCCGCCGCTGCGCCCGCGCCTCGAAGTACCGGCCGGCCAGGACGAACGCGGTGACGCCCGCCGCGACCTCCAGGTACAGCGCGCCCTGCGGGTTCAGCAGCAGCCACCAGCCGGGTTCGCCGACCGGGTCGGGCCGGGCGAACATCGCGTACAGCGACCAGCCGACGGCGGCGGTGACGCCCAGCGACACCAGGGTGTCCATCGAGGACGCACCGCGCCGAGCGCCGCGCAGCGCGGCCCGGTGGAACGGCCACGCGGCCCAGCCCGCCACCGGCAGCGTCAGCGCCACCAGCAGCCATTGCCAGCCCGGGAAGCGGGCCTGCGGCACCACCGTGAACAGGATCGACAGGTCGCACAGCGGCACGAACAGCACCACCGCGACCAGCATCCGCCGCCACAGGTCGCGGACCCGGTCCGGCGCCGCACCGCCCGCGGCGGGCTCGGGTTCCGCGTCCGGTGGCGGCACCGGTTCCGCGTCGTAGCCGGCCCCGCGCACGGTGTTGATCAGCTGCTCGACCTCGTGCTCGGCGGAGAACTCGACGGTGGCGACGGCCGTCGCGTAGTTCACGCCCGCCCGCACCCCGTCGAGCTTGTTGAGCTTGCGCTCCACCCGGGTCGCGCAGGCGGCGCAGGTCATCCCGCGCACGGCCAGCTCGACCTGCCGGGGTGGTTCCGTCGCCGTCGAGCCGTGGGGCGGTCCGGTCGGCTGGGTCGTCGTCGGGGACATCGGGCAAACCTCTCGCGGAACTCCGGTGGCCCGCGATCAGGCCACCCGTGCACACAGTCGGTCCGGCCCGGGGCCGGGTTCCCGCGGCTCGCTGTGAGCTGCGGAACTCGGGGGCCGCACTTCAATGATCACGGGTCGAACACGCGTTCGCCACTACACGATCGGTCGACGTCAGGCGGGGTCCTTGACCAGCTTCGCCACGAAGAAGCCCTCGAAGACGTCCGAGGGCCGCACCCGCACCGCGTGCCGCAGGCCCGGGTCGAACTTCTCGCCCCGCCAGGAACCCAGGCCCGGCAGGAACTCCTCCTCGCTGAACCCGAGCGGCGCCACCGACAGGTCGGCGTGCCTGCGCAGCACCTTGTGCACCGGGAACTCGTCCTCCTCCGGGCTCAACGTGCACGTCGAGTACACCAGCGTCCCGCCCGGCTTCAGCAGCTTGTAGGCCGCGTCGCACATCTTGGTCTGCAGGTGCTTGTACTTCTCGATCCGCTCCTCGGACCAGTACCGCAGCGCGTCGGACTTGCGCAGGTTCACCCGGCCCTCCCCGGAGCACTGCACGTCCAGCAGGATCCGGTCGAAGCGCTCCGCGGGCACCGACTTGTCGATGTACTGCGCGTTGTGCGTGGTCAGCTCGGCGTGCCGCACCCCGTAGAGCTCGGCCAGCTCGGCGAGCTTGGCCGCCCGCGGCGGTGCCGAGTCGTTCAGCCACAGCTCGCCCTCGTTGCCGGTGCGCGCGGCGATGTGGAACGCCTTCCCGCCGGGCGCGGCGGCCACGTCGAGCACCGAGTCCCCGGGCTGCGGGTCCAGCGCCACCGGCGGGATCAGGCTCGCCGCGTTCTGCAGGTACACCCGCCCTTCGTGGGCGAGCGGCAGCACCTCGTCGAAACCGTCGTTGTCCGGCCAGAAGAACGAGTGCTCGCACCAGTCCACCGGGATCAGCCCGGGCGCCTTCGCGCGCACGAACTCCAGCGTCTCGCGGTAGCGCGGCTCGTCCAGCAGCCGGTTGACCCGGATCGAGGTGGGCCGGGCACCGCGGAACACGGACTCGACCTGGTTCGGACGGATGCCGAGCACCTCCGACATCCGCTTCTCGAACGCACGGGTCTTGCGCTGGCTGCTCACGGCCGCTGCTCCTGTCGGGTCGTCCGGTCCGGTACCCGAAGCCTGGCACGACCGCCTCGCGCACGGCGCCCCCGGGCCCGGCCCACGGCCCGCCCGCGATCACTCCCGCGCGGGAACCGGTCCCCTCCGGCGGGGGAGTCGGCGGGCTGGTGCACCGGGCGGTCCTCGTGGCACGGCGGAGGGTGAGCGGCGGTGGCGGGGAACCGTCGCCTCGCACGGCGCGGCGCTGTTCGGCCTCGCGCACGCGCAGTGGCTGGTGGACGCGGCTGCCCACCGGATGGGCCGGAGCGTTGCTCGCGGCGGCGCCGGTGCGGACCGACCGGGCGGGGTGGCGGGTACCATCGGGCGCAGCGGTGGTGGGGCTCGCCGCTCCGAAGGTCGGAGAACCGCGGCACGACGCCGCCAACAGTCCCTATCGGACCGGACGCGTGCCGTCTGGTCGCGGTAGGAGGCGTGCATGGCGAACCCCGACGAGGCCGTCGATCCGGACGTGGATTCCCGGATTCCCGCGCAGCGGCGCGAACTCTCCCGCACCAGGGGTGCGGTCCTGCTGGTCATCGCGCTCGGCGGCGGGCTGGGAGCGCTGGCCCGCTACGGCATCTCGCTGCTGCTGCCGACCGAGCCGGGGCGGTTCCCGTGGGCGACGTTCGGGATCAACGTGCTGGGCTGCCTGCTCATCGGCGTGCTGATGGTGCTGATCACAGAGGTGTGGACGGCGCATCCGCTGGTGCGGCCGTTCTTCGGCGTCGGCGTGCTCGGCGGGTTCACCACGTTCTCCACCTACGCGGTGGAATTCTCCGCGCTGCTGGCGCCGGGGACCGTGCTGATCGCGGCCGCCTACCTGGCGGGGACGTTGCTGTGCGCGCTGCTGGCGGTGCTGCTCGGCGTGGCGTTGACCCGGTGGGCGGTCACCAGGGAGGTGGGCTGAGATGGCCTTGCGCATGTCCGTGTTCCTCGGTGCCGACGACCGGTGGCACCACAAACCCCTCTACCACGAGATCGTCAAGCGGGCTCGGGACGCGGGCCTGGCCGGGGCGACCGTGCTGCGCGGCGTGGAGGGCTACGGGTTGTCGTCCCGGGTGCACACGACGCGGCTGCTGGACCTGGCGGAGGACCTGCCGGTGCTGGTGGTGATCGTGGACTCCGAGGCGAAGGTGCGCGGGTTCCTGCCGCAGCTGGACGGGTTGATCGGTGACGGCGCGGTGGTGCTCGACGAGGTCGAGACGATCGTCTACCGGGGGTACGAGCGGGCGTGACGGCGGTGCTGGTGTTCCTCGGGGCGATGGTCGGCGCCCCGCTGCGGTACCTCACCGACCGCGCCGTGCAGTCCCGGCACGACACGTTGTTCCCGTGGGGGACGTTGACGGTGAACGTGCTGGGGTCGCTGGTGCTCGCCGGGCTGGCCGGGGCGGGCGGGGCGTTGCCGCCGCTGGTCGCGGAGCTGGTCGGCGTCGGGTTCTGCGGCGCGCTGACCACGTACAGCACGTTCAGCTACGAGACCTTGCGGCTCGCGGAGGACCGCGCGTACTTCTACGCGGCGCTGAACGTCGTGATCAGCGTGCTCGCGTCGGTGGGTGCTGCGCTGCTGGGGCACACCGCGGTGCAGGCCGTGGTCTGAACGCCGGCGCGATCCGGCCTCGGCCGAACGGCCGGGATCGGGCGGCGGGCGGCCGTGATCCGCCATTTCACCGCTCGTGGGGGAATTCCCCGGCCGAGCCCGGGCGGAAGCATTCCGGCGGCGTGCCGAACGCACTCTGGATTCCGAACGGACCCGCGGCACCGAGAAATCACCGGTTGCCGATATCGCGAAGGGAATCCCGCATGGGAATGAAGAATTCGGTTCGTCGGATCTCCGTGGGCGCAGCCGCGCTGCTGGGCGGCGCGCTTCTCGCCGGGACGGTCGGTGCGGCCGCCGCGTCGGCCGCCGAACCGGGCGCGGTGCAGTTCTGCGCGCAGGGCGATTACGCGGCGTACGTGGACATCCACTCCGTCGACCTGGGTGACGGCACGCTCTCGCCGGGCATGCTGAGCACCGTCCAGGAACCCGGCCAGTGCTGGGAGAGCGACCTCGGCTCGATCGGTCCGGACGCGCCGGTCGACGTCTGGGGAATTCGCGCCGACGGTTCCACCTTCCACGTGGGCGCGTCCACCGTCGATCCTGGATCCGGAACCGGTCTCGGCGCCCAGGGCACTGCGGCGAATCCGTCGTTGGCCCAGTGGTGAGCTAGCCGGACGGGCTCGGAATTCTCGGGCGCGAAGAATTCCGGGCCCTCCTCCGAATCGCTTTCGACTTCCCGGGCATCACGATCCGGCGGAGGACCTGGCGCCGGACGGCGTCCGCCGCGAAGGTGGAACCGCACCGGACCGCACCAGGAAGGACCACCATGACCGCACGGTTCAACCCGCGCGTCCTGCTGTTCGACATGGACGGCACGCTCGTCGACTCCACCGCGGTGGTCGAACGGACCTGGCGCGACTTCGCGGCACGGCACGGGCTGGACGCGGCCGACATCCTCGCCGATTCGCACGGCCGCCGCGGTGGTGAGACCGTCGCCCGCCACCTGCCCGCGGGTGCCGACGTCGCCGCCGAGACCGCCCGCGTCGACGAGCAGGAGCTGCGGGACCTCGACGGGGTCGTGGCCATCCCGGGCGCCGCCGAGCTGCTGGCCGGACTGCCCGCCGGGAGCTGGGCGCTGGTGACCTCGGCCGGCCCGGAGCTGGCCGCGCGCCGGATGGCCGCGGTCGGGCTGCCGATGCCGGACGTGGTCGTCACCGGCGAGGACGTGCGGCGCGGCAAACCCGATCCGGAGGGCTACCTGCGGGCGGCGGCAGCGCTCGGCGTCCCCGCGACCGAGGCGTTGATCTTCGAGGACGCCGAGGCGGGGATCGAGGCCGCGCGCGCCGCGGGCGGCCGGGTGGTCGTCGTCGGCTTCCGCACCGGCCCCGCCACCAGCGGGCTGCCCCGCATCGCCGACTTCACCGGGGTCCGGGCGGACTCGGCGGAATCCGGTCTGACCGTGGAACTCCGCGCGCCCGCCGACGAGGAGGCCGCCCGCCGCTGACCTGATGGCCGCCGGGAACGCGCCGATCGGCCGAGGTGCCGGGGGACGCGCTCCGGAGATGCTGTGGCACGTGGCCGACGCGTACCTCCTGCCGATCCGCACCGCAGCGGTGCTGTTCCCGCTCCTCGCCTTCGTCCTGCTGGTCCCGGTGGCCGTCGTGCTCTACCGCAGGCACGGCGTGATGCGCTGGTGGGCGCTGTCGTTCTACGCCTTCCTGTACTACTTGATCACCGCGTACTGCCTGGTGCTGATGCCGCTGCCGGGCACCGCGGTGGACGTGTGCCGCGAATACCCGCGGATGGGGCAGTGGCAGCTGACGCCGGGCAACACGTTCGCGGACGTGTGGAAGGAATCCGGCCACCGGGTGACCTTCGGCGACCTGGTGCTGCACAACTCGGCGGTGATCGAGACCGGGTTCAACCTGCTCCTGCTGCTGCCGCTGGGCGTGTTCCTGCGCTACCACTTCCGCCGCGGGCCGTGGACGTCGCTGGCGGTGGCGGCGGCCGTGGCGCTGTCGTTCGAGGTGACGCAGGGGACCGGCGTGTTCGGTATCTACCCGTGCCCGTACCGGTTGTTCGACGTGGACGACCTGGTGGTGAACACGCTCGGCGCGATGCTCGGCTGGTGGCTCGGCGGGCAGGTGGGGCGCGCGATGCCCGCGCTGAACGCCCTGGACGAGCGGGTACTGGCCCGGCATCCCGTCCCGTTCGGGCGTCGGGCGGTGGCGCTGGTGCTGGACATCGCGGGGGCCGCGGTGCTGAGCGCGCTCGCCCTGGTCGTGGTGATCATGTTCGGCCTGCCCGCGTGGTGGGGGCCGGCGGTGGTGTTCGGCGGCTGGTTCGTGGCGCTGCCCACGTGGACCGGGGCGACTCCGGGCAAGCGTTTGCTGTTGCTGGAGCTCGTCGACGACTCGGGTGCTCGTCCGGCGGCGTGGCGGCTGCTGCTGCGCGCCGTGGTGCTGGCGGTGCCGTTCCTGCCGCCGCTGCTGCTCGTGCTGCTGGCGGCCGACACGTTCGGCGGCCGGGGCGTGCCCGGTGCCGTGCTGCGGGTGGCCCGATCCGGTGCTCTCGACGAGAACGTGCTGCTGGCGGGGCTGTTCGCCGTGGTGGTGGGGGTGGCCTCGACGGTCCTGGTCGCGCTGTACGCGCTGGTGGTGCGGCTGCATCCGGCGGACCGCAGCCTGCACGAGCTCGCCTCGGGAGTGCACAACCGAGCCCTCCCGCACCACAACGCGCCCCACCCGGTGCCGGCGGAGCAGCGGGACGACGAGCCGGCCCCGGCACCGCGGTGAACGCGCGGCGGCCCCGGCGGGACGTGCGCCGGGGCCGCTCGTGCACCGCTCAGCCGTCGAAGCGGCCGTCCTTGGTGGCTCGCAGGAACGCGGTCCACTGGTCGGTGGTGGCGGTGAAGTGCCCCGCGCCCCGATCCTTGCTGTCCCGCACGGCGGCACCCCCGGCCACCCCGCCGACCTCGACGCACGCGGTCTGCTGCCCGGACCGAGAGGACTTCCGCCAGCCCGTCACCTGCTGTTCCATGAGCTCTACTCCTCTGCGCGCTCGATGTGGGAGGAGATGAGATCCGTGGTCTGCTCCTCGCTCATCACTTCCTGCCGGAGAGTACCGACGGCATCGCGGTACGCCGAGATCGTCGCCGGGCGAGAGATGAACACGCCGCTCGCCAGCATCTCCACGTGCACGATCGGCGCGGCTTGCGGGAACTCGAAGAACATGAAGTGGCCACCCCGCAGAGGCGTCCACCGGTGCAGTCCGCTCGGTAGCACTCGGATGGAGATGCCGGGTTTCTCGGCCAGCTTTCGGAGATGACGGAGCTGGTCCACCTGTTCTTCCGGCGCGCAGACCTGATCCGTCAGAGCTTGCTCAGCCAGGATCGCCTCGAACTTCGGTCCGTTCCGCTTCTCCAACAGGTCGCGGCGCCCGGCCCGCAGCCCGATCTTCGCTTCGCGCTCGGCCGCGGGCAGATCGCTCATGACGGCCCGCGCGTAGTCCGAGGTCTGCAGCAGGCCGGGGATCAACAGCGGTGCGACTTCGGTGATCGCGGTCGCGGTGCGCTCGTACTCGATCAGCGTCACCAACTCGTCGCGGACCCCGGGTATTCCAGGTCTGAGCCAGTCCGGATCGTCGACCTCGCGCGCGATCCCGACGAGGCGTTCGCGCTCGGTGCTCGACAGTTCCAGCGCGGAGAGGATCGCGCTGACGTCTGACTTCGTGCGGATCCGCTACGCGCCGGGCCTGGTGGGCGAGACCCGCCGGGTCGTGCACGCGGGTGTTCGCCGCCCGGACGGGGACTGGGGCACGCTCTGCGCGGCGGTGCTGCGCGCGGACGAAGCGGAGCTCGTCGACGGCCTCCGCGGCATGCCGTGCATGGTGTGCGTCCGCACGACGGCGCTCCGGTCCGCCGCCGCGCGCGCCGAACTCGGCTTCGAGGCACCGGCGTGACCGGGTGGGCCTGGCTGACCTCGGAGTGGTGCTCGACCTGGCACCTGGTGGGTCGTGGTGCGCGGGGAGCGGTGATCGTCGCGACCTGCGGGCACCCGCTCACCGGCCGGATGTCGCGCGTCCTGGACATCCCACCGCCGGACGGGCGCGAGGTGTGCCAGTCCTGCGTCGCGGCGGTGGCGCACGACGACGAGCCGGGAACGTCGTCCGCATTCGAGATCGCCTTGGTCGTGCTGTCCGAACGCCGCTCGTTCCACGCCGAACCGCCGCCGGAGCCGCCGATCGCCTGGCCCGAGCAGGACCCGGACGCGCCGGGCCGGATCGCGACACCGCAGTGGCTCCCACCGATCCCCGGATTTGGCCGCCGCCTGAGCGCGGCGGCCTGACCCGGACCGCGGCCGCCGTCCGCAGCCCCCGGCGGCAGGCCGCGCCTCGCCGGACTCGCTCCCCCGACCGCGAGCTCCGGCGAGGAACCCGGCCCCGGTACCCGGAACCCCTTCCCCGACGGGTACCGGGGCTTCGGGCCGGTGACCGGCCCACACGTCACCGGTCCGGAAGGCCGCCCCCCGGCCACGGCCGGGCCGCCGGTCAGCGGGGTGTGGTGTCGGCCGGGAACTCCTCGGTGCCGAGGACCAGGAGGAGGTCCAGGCGTTCGCGGGTGTCGGTGTCGGCGGGGGTGAGGACGAGGAGTTCTTGCCGCTGGTCCGGGGTGACGAGCGTTTCGCAGTCCATCAGCAGCGGCCCCACCCGCGGGTGCACCAGGGTCTTGCGGTCGGCGCGGCGGACGGCGACCTCGTGCTCGTCCCAGCGCCGCCGGAACTCGTCGCTCGCCGCCCGCAGGCGGTCCACCAGCGCGGCCACCTCAGGATCGTCCGCGCGGCGGCCCGCGGTCGCCCGCAGGTCCGCGACCAGCTGGTGGGAGTGCCGGTCGTGCTCCTCCGGCAGGTGCCGCAGCTGCACGTCGGGGTCGGTGAACCAGCGGTGCACCAGGTAGCGGCGGTCGCCGGTGAACCGCGTCTGATCGCCCATCAGCGCCAGGCTCGCCGGGTTCTGCGCCAGCACCTCGCCCAGGTCGGACAGCACCAGCGCCGGCGTGTCACCGAGCAGGTCGAGCATCCGCACCAGCCCGGCGCGGGCCGTGCGCGCGGTCGCGGCCGAGTGCGGCGGGTGGTGCCCGGCGAGGTGGAACAGGTGCGCGCACTCGTCGTCGGACAGCCGCAGCGCCCGCGCCAGCGCCCCGAGCAGCTGCGTCGACGGCTGGCTGCTGCGGCCCTGCTCCAGGCGCACCACGTAGTCCACCGACATGCCCGCCAGCATCGCCACCTCCTCCCGGCGGAGTCCGGCGGTGCGGCGCCGCGGCCCGGCGGGCAGCCCCACCTCGGCGGGGCGGACCGCTTCGCGGCGGCGGCGCAGGAAGTCGGCCAGGGCATCACGGTGCACGTCGCCATCTTGCTCCCGGTCGCGGACGGCATCCAGGGAGCGGCTCTCCCACGATGAACGCTCGCTCCCGCACCGCCCGGAATCCGCGCAAGGTGGACGGCGAGACCGACGACCGAGGAGAACACGCCATGCGGCAACGAAAGCTGGGGACGGCCGGGCCGGTGAGCTCCACGCTGGGGCTCGGCGCGATGGGCATGTCCGGGGAGGCCTACGGCGCGGCCGACCGGGCGGAGAGCATCGCCACCGTGCACCGCGCGCTGGACGAGGGCGTGACGCTCATCGACACCGGCGACTTCTACGCGATGGGCCACAACGAGCTGCTGCTCGCCGAGGCGCTGCGCGGGCGCGACCGCGAGGACTACCTGCTGAGCGTGAAGTTCGGCGCGCTCCGCGGCCCCGGATGGCGCTTCGGCGGGCAGGACAACCGGCCGGAGGCGGTGCGGAACTTCCTGGCCTACTCGTTGCAGCGGCTGGGCACCGACCACATCGACGTGTACCGGCCCGCGCGGCTCGACCCGGCGGTGCCCATCGAGGACACCGTCGGGGCGATCGCCGAGATGGTCGAGGCCGGGTACGTGCGCCACATCGGCCTGTCCGAGGTGGACGCGGAGACGATCCGCCGGGCCCACGCGGTGCACCCGATCGCGGACCTGCAGATCGAGTACTCGTTGCTGTCCCGCGCGGTGGAGGCCGAGGTGCTGCCGACGCTGCGCGAGCTCGGCATCGGCCTGACCGCGTACGGCGTGCTGGGCCGCGGCCTCATCTCCGGGCACTGGAGCGCGGAGCGCAGCGGTGCCGCCGGGGACGCCCGTGGAGCCTCGCCGCGGTTCTCCAGCGGCAACGTGGAGCACAACCTGGCGCTGGTGGAGCAGCTGCGCCGGGTCGCGGACGAGAAGGGCTGCACCGTCGCCCAGCTGGCCATCGCATGGGTCGCCGCGCAGGGGGAGGACGTGGTGCCGCTGGTCGGCGCCCGCACCCGCGACCGGCTGGCGGAGGCGCTGCCCGCCGCGGACCTGCACCTCACCGCCGAGGACCTGACCGGGATCGAGGCCGCGGTGCCCGCCGGTTCCGCCCGCGGCGACCGCTACCCGGCCGCGTTCATGTCCGAGCTCGGCGTCGGGAACTGAGCGGGTCGCCACGCCGGGCACCGTTCGCTCGCGGAACCCGGCGCGGCGCCGACCGGCGTTCGCACCCCTCCGGCGAACGCAGGCCGCAGGCCGGGGTCCCGGTCCCGGCCTCACGCGGTCGCCGCGCTCCGGCGGGCCGCGATGGACAAGGTCAGCGCTTTGCGCAGGTGCGGCAGCCGCTCGTCGACGTGCGCGGCGACGGCTTTCGCCGCGTCCCGGTGCGCCCGCCGCTCCTTGCCGGTGAACGCGGTGCGCACGTCGCCTTCGAGGGCGAACGCGGCCAGCACCACGTCGTGCGGTTCGTGCGCGGTGGGCGGGCGCCCGCCCAGCACCACGTCCCGCACCCGGTCCTGCACTTCCCGGACCCGCCCGGGGTCGGCGGGAGCGATGTCGTGGACCGGGAACAGGCCCAGCGCGCGATGCCGCTCCGCGGTGATCACCCCGGCGGCGGCGAGCCGGTCGCGCACCGCGCCCTCCGCGTGCTGGAAGCCCGTGTCGATGAGCGTGGTCCAGCGGCGCGGCCGGTCCTCGCGGACGGCGTCGAGCACGTGGGCGAGGAACGCGTCCTCCGGCGCCGCGGCCGGGGTGCGTTCGGCCTTGCCGCCGCCCTCGCGCAGCAGTCCCCGTTCGACGAGCTCGACGACCGCGGCCGCGCGCAGCAGCGATCCGCGCACCAGAACGCTCGCCGCGTCGAGCTTGCCCTTGTCCACGTCGTAGGACAGCAGGAACATCCGGTCCGGCAACGACTCGTTCACGGCGTCTCCTCGTCTTCCGGCTGCGGCATCGGGTCCGCGGCCAGGATCTGCTCCAGGTGCACCAGGACGTTGATCTGCGCCGGGTTGTAGAGGTCGACGATGGCCTTGCCCATGGTCTCCCGCGCGAAGCGCGGGCCGCTCGGCGCGTCGACGTTCGCCTTGTGCAGCCCGGGGAACTCGCGGTACAGCTCGCGGACGAACGGTGCGGTGCGCTCCGCCAAGGCCCGGCAGGCGGCGTCGTCGGCGTCCGCGGGCAGCGCGTCGAACTCGGCGCTCATCGGGTCCGGCGGCATGTCCTGCAACATGTCCGAGTAGGCCTGCACGCCCTGCGGGCCGAGCACCCGGGACATCACCACCACCAGCGAACGGTCCGCATCGGACAGCGTCGCCTTCTTCGCCGCCGGGGCGAACTCCCTCGGCAGATCGGTCGGCACGGACTGGCGGAGGATCAGGCCGAGCTCCACGCGGGCGCGTTGCAGGCGTTCGATCGTGGTGGCGAGCTCCGCGTCGAGGGTGCGCAGCGCCTCCTCCGGGTGGTCGTCGGTCTCGCCCATCTCCGCGATCTGCGACAGCGAGAAGCCCAGGTCGGTGAGCCGCTTGATCCGCAGCACCCGCACCAGGTGCGTGACGCCGTACTGCTTGTAGCCATTGGCGCGCCGCTCGGGCTCGGCCAGCAGCCCGACGTCGTGGTAGTGCCGCACCGCCCGCAGGCTCGTCCCGGCCAGCTCGGCGATCTCGCGAGTGCTCCACGCCACTTCCGACACCTCATCGTTCGCATCCGTCCGACGCGACCGCGCCGGGCACCAGTAGTCGAAACCGTGCCGCTGCGGCATGGTCAAGCCCGGCCGCCCGCAAAATCGGAAAAGCGACCCGGGTCACAGCCGGAGTCGCCTGGCTCGCCCCGCGGAGGACCGCCGTTCCGGACCCGCTCACCCGCGGACCGCTCCCCGCGGCGATCCGGCCTGCGCGACAGCCGAGGGTTTCCCCGACCGCCCGAACGCGGCGGGATCGAGAACCACCCGGCCCTGGTTGGCTCCGAACCCGACCGAAGGAAAGGTCGGCCCCAGCGCCGGCGCCCGGCTGCCGGTGTCGCCGCGACAGGTTCCGCGCGGCACCGCCCGTACCCCGAGCAGCACGGCCCGGCGAACGCGGGAGGGGTGTCCGGCACCGACGTGGGAGCGCCGCCGAACACCCCTCCCGGACGAGACCCCACGCCGCGTGCGTGGTGCGCGAGCCCGATCCGCAGGCGCCGCGGATCGGGCTCGCGTCTTCGGGCGCGCGCTCGCGGTTCCCTCAACACCGGCACCGTGCGAGCCTGCCGACCGCCGGAGCCCACGACGACGGCGATCGGACGCCCCGGAAGAGGCCGTCCCGGCCAGTGGACCGCGCCGCTTCTAGTGCCCCGGACTCACAGGTTCGGGTCGTCGCGCACGGTCAACTCGGCCAGGTACTGGTCGCGGTTGCTCAGCAGCGGGTACGAGGGCATCGGCAGGTCGAAGGAGTGGAGCAGGTCTCGCAGCAGGTCGCGTTCGGCAGACGTGACCGCGAGACCGTGCTTGCGCAGCGTGCCGATCAGGCCGTACGCCAGTTCCGCTAGCTCGCCGACGTGGACGAACGTGCGGAACTGCGTCACCCGGTCTGCGGACAGGCGATCGGACAAGCTGTCCACCAGGGCTTTCGCCGTGTTCACCGCTGCGGTGGTCGCCACGTTGGCACTCCTTGGTAGTCGGCCGCCGGACGCGTGATCCGGTCAGCCATCGAGCAGTTTCCCTGTCGGCATGTCGCTACGCGAACCCATCTGCCAACCCATCATCCCTCTCCCGCACCTCGGCCTCGTGCGCCTGCTCGGCTTGCTCGCGCCTCCGTTCGGCGGCCTCGTGGCGCCTCTCGGCTTCCTGGTGCTCCTGCTCGGCCTGTCGCGCCAGATCGGCTTCGGCCTGGTCCTGCATGAGTTCCTGGCGCTCCCGCTCGGCCTCAGCCCGGTCCTGTTCGGCTGCCGCGCGTTCCCGTTCGGCCGCCTGGCGTTCTTGCTCGGCCTCTCGCTCGGCAGCCTCATCACCATCGCGATGGGCGTTGTCGGCGCCCTGCTCGGCCTCCCGCGCTTCGTCCTCCGCTCGCCGTTTCTCGGCCTCCGCCTGCTCCTTTTCCTGCTCGGCCTCTTCCTGCCGCTGCTGGTCGAGAGGCGTGATCGGTTGCGGTACGCCGTCCTCGTCGTTGCGGCGCACCCCCTCACCCGCTACCGGGTAGGCGGTCCTGATCCGGCCGTCCTCCTCCACGATGACTTCTGACTTGACCCCGTCCTTCGTCCCCTCGACCTTCCAGGAGGTGCCACCATCGGGGTCGGTCTGCTCCACCGGGCGTGCATCGGGATTCTTGGCTATGTCCTCGGCGTGGGACGTGATCTTCTCGTCGCTCCAGCCGTCGGGGTAGATCGACTCGTTCGGCTCCCTGCTGTCCGGGGCGTGCTGATCGAGGATGTGGTTGTCGCTCTTCCAATCCCGGTGGATCTCGTCCGGATCGGGATGGTCGCCGGGCAACTCGTCCCACTTGCTGCCCGACGCGGTGGGGGCGGCCGCCGTCTCGAAGTCCGCAGGCCCGCTGGCCGTTTCGAGGCTGAGTGCGGTGTCGTTGTTGGCCTGCCGCGTCTGCTGCCTGCTCCGTCCCAGCAGTTCGGTCGCCGCCTGCTCTTCCCCCTGCTGCCAGAGCCGAGCCGCCTCGGCCGCATTGCGCTGGCCCCACTCCAGGGTGTCCGCGTAACGGGAGAGCGCCGCAGCTGACCTGGCCAGGGCCTCGCCGGCTTCGCTCCACCGCCGCGAGTCCTCGGTCCGCGCAGCGGTGAAGGCCTCCGCCGCCGCCCCATGCCACTGCCCGACGTCCAGCCCGGACAAGCCCTTCCCCGTCGCGGCGAGGGTCTCAGCGAGTTCGTGCCAACGTCGGGCAGCCGCCCGCAATTCCCCGGGATCGCCGGGAACCAGTTCGCTCGGATCGGATGTCCGACCCAGCTCAGCCATCCCGGCTCGTCAGCACCGCGTCGAGTGCGCTGGCGCTGGCCCGGTCCGCTGCCTCGTACTCCGCAGCGGAGCTGACGAGGTGGTCCCCCCAGGCGTCTCCCGCCTCGATGAAACCGGCCACACTGGTCTGCCACTGCGCGCTGAAGGCGTCGATCGCCCGCGCGAGGCCACCGCGTCCCACATCCGCCGCGGCCACCGCGATGGAGCGCGAGTCGAACACGCGCAATTCATCGATCACCTGATGAGCTCGCCCTCCTGCCGCCCGCAACATCTCAGGATCGACAGCGAATCCGTCCCCCATATCGGCTCCTAGCGGATCAACGGGCCGGGCCCGAACATCACTTCCGTGACGTTAGCAGCGCCGGGTGCGCGGACGCGCCGACCGAACGAACACCACGCACCGTCCATTCGTCGCAGCAGCGCCGTTTTCGCCGCTTTCCGCTGTGGTTCCGGAACGGGCGTGGCCGGCCGTCGGCGAACCGGGAGCGGAGATCGCGGGCGGCCCAGGAGATCGTTCGACGGCGTGCACGGCGGCAGTGGCCCCACAGGCGGAGCGCGGCGTCGGCGAGCTCAGCCGCCCGTCACCGCGCGTTCGCAGGACCGAGAACTCGGAGTGCCAAAACGGGGCCGCAGAACCTCGCACGCACGGGCGGGCGGCTCGACGCCCCTTGCGGGAGACCCCGGCGGTCGAATCCGAGCCGACCGCATCCCCGAGTCCCACATGCAGCGGAGCGCCCCCGGCAGGATTCGAACCTGCGACACCGGCTTTAGGAGAGCGTTCCGGCTGGTATAGCGGGTTGACGTGTCGGATAGTGCCGCGCAGCTTATTGCAGGTGAGGAGGGTTTTCGGCGGTAGGTAGGTGAAGCGGCGCGTAGTGTCCCGTTGCGCAAGTTGCTCCATATCTGCTCCATGATTAGACCACAGTGGACACAAGAGAGAGCCCCCCGCGGGTAGCTCCGCCGGGGGCTCTGCGCCGGGGCCGGTCAGGCGTCGAAGCGTCCGCCCTTGACCGCGCCGACGAACGCGGCCCACTGGCCGGCCGTCGCGGTGAAGTAGCCCGCCGCCCGGTCCTTCGTGTCCCGGACTGCGGTGCCGCTGGCTGTGCGGCCGACTTCGACGCAGTTGTTCGTCCCGCTGCGGCTCGACTTTTTCCACTCGGTTGGGAACATCGTCGTCAGCCCTTCGCCTGGTTGCGATAGATGTCCGCGATGTGCTGCAACGTGGCGCGGGCTTCGTCGCCTTCCGCTGCGACTGGCCACAACCGGTCCATAAGCCGGTGGTAGATGCTGATCTGGTCAGGATCTTCAATGGTCAGCTCGGCCGAGACGTGTTCCACTTGGACCAGATCGTCAAGGATGATGAAGCCGTTCATCGTGATGTTCGGCAAGCGGCGGAATGCCGGTAGGACGCCGAACCGCAGTCCCGGAACGTCGATGGCAGAGATTAGGCGGTCGAGTTGCCCGAGCATGGCGTCAGTTGGTGCAACAGGGTGGCGGAGGGCGTGCTCCGACACGATGATTTCGATCTGCTTTCCCTGGTACAGGACTTGCTGCCGTTGCATGCGGACTCGGATCGATGCTTCGGCGTCGTCGTCCGGGACCTGTAGCAGCTCGGCCTGTGTTCGGAACACGGCGCGGGCGTAGTCCGCGGTTTGCAGGAGTCCGGGAACCACGCCGAATTCGACGTTGCGGATACGGGTTGCGGCATGTTCGCTGTCGAAGCTTTGAAGCTGGCGGGCTTTGTGGCCAGCGCGCAGCTGTGCTCGCCACGCGGCTTTGCTGACCCGCAGCTCGGCAAGTTCGTCGAGCAGTTGGCGGGCCGAGGACTCGGACGCATCGAGAACGTTCATCCAGTCGATGACGTCTTGGTCCTCGGCCGTCTGCTTGCCGTTTTCCAGCTTGCTGATTTTCGAGTGTGGCCAGCCCAAGGCGGACGCAAGTTCGCGGCCGGTCAAGCCCGCTTCGTCGCGGAAGCGGCGCAACTTCTCGCCGAAGTCCTGTCGTCGCTGTTCGAAGCTGGTCACGCTCTCCTCTTCCTCACTGCACGAGCGCCGCCCACTGCTCGGCAGGCTGTGCGGCGCTCCAGGCCAGGTCTTTCCACCTTCGGTACTGCTCGACATCGTCCTTGCCGTCGATCATCTCAAGGCCGAGCATCCCGTGATCTCCGAAGCGCATCACCCCGACCCGTGCATCATCGAACATCCAGAAGTCGGTTCCGGCAGGGAGGTCGAGGTCCACGGCCTCGGAGGCCGTCATGCAGCGGATGTCCTCGCCCGCAGGCAGGTTCGCCCGAAGGGCAAGATCCAATTCGAACCGCAGGTAGAGCGTCAACGGCTCGGTGAGCACGCGCACGCGCTGGAACCGTCGCCCCTCGCTTGTAGCGCGACGGACGTTCTCGGTCCACGGCGCTAGCCACGTGTCGTCCGGCGCCTCTCCGGCGGCGAACCGGCGGATTGGTTCCCGCTCGACCGTTTCGTGGTAGACGCCCTGTGTTTCCAGGCGAAATGCCGTGCTGTGGAAGGTGCGGAACAGGTCGTCGAACTGCTCGCCCGAAATCAGGTCGCTCATGATCAGTCCCTCGCGAAACCGAGCAGGGCCTTCGGGATCTCGACCGCGGTCTCATGGTCGGGCAGCCCGCGAGCGTGCAACGCCGCCAATGCGTCGGCATCAGTGACTCGGCTTCCCTGCACGACGTAGGTGCCGCGGTCGGTTTCGTAGAGCTCCGGGCAGCCGCCGCCCCCGCTGGTGGTGCCCAAGTGAGTGAGCTTCATGGCAGGTCTCCTCATCGACCGGTAGTGAACCAAGCGCGCACTCTGTGCGCAACACCCAGAGAACTTCACGAACCACGGGAGGCGATTGCGCCATACGGGTGAGATTTTCGAGAAGCTTCTCAAGTGTTTCTTGTATGGTTCGCGAAACTCGGGCACTGTGGCTCTCACGGAGCCAGCAGGGCCGAAACGGCAACACCGTGGGCTCCCGCGTCAGAACACACCGCGGCGGTTGCGTGCATGTACGTGCCCCTGCCGCGGAATCTCGGGAGGCGATCCATGAGCAGCAGTCGAAACCCCGGTCCGGTCATCTGGCCGGCCGCTGCGCGTAAGACGAAGTGGATCGCGGCCCGGGACGCCTTGGCGGGGTTGCGATGACGGTGCTTCTCGGCCTGTTGGCGTTAGCGCTCGTGATCGGGCCGTTGGCCCTGTCGTGGTGGCTGCCCAGTGCCCGTGAGGACGCGCGGCGGGAGTGGCGACTGTGACCGCGGCCCCGGTCGTGCGGTTCGTGTTGCCGGACGGCTCGCACTCGATCCACGCGACGACCGATCCGCCCGAGCAGTGGCGCGAGGGCCGCATCGCCGCGGCCCTGTGCGGGGTGGACGTCACCGTCCCGGTGGGGCCGCGGCGAGCCCGTCCGCCGCGCGACGACTACTGCGACACCTGCACCCGGATCTACGCGGCCCGCTACCCGCTCGCTCCGTATCGGCTTCCGTCCGAAGGTCTGATCTGAAGGGGGATACATGTCCGTTGTGACCGTCCCGTGCAGGGACATTGCGTTTCGTGATCGCGTCGTCCAGTTGGGTCGGATCAGGCGCGGGATCAGTCTTCAGCTTCCGGCGGAGGTTGCGGCGATCCTCGATCTTGCCCAGGCCGAAGAGCTTCAGCGGGTGCTCGGCGAGGCGATCGCCGATGTTCGGCGCGAGGTCGGGTCGGCGGCGAGATCGTGAGCGCGCCGGGCGACCCCGTCGAACTCGGCGACGCGGTCGGTTCGGTGCTGGCGTGGATGACTTCGGAGTGGTGTTCGACGTGGCATCTGGTCGGCCGGGACGCGTGCGGGACGGTGATCGTGTCGACGTGCGGGCATCCGCTGGTCGGGCGCATGTCGCGGGTCCTCGACGGGCCGCCGCTGGCGGATGGTCGTGAGGTCTGTCAGGCGTGTGTGGCCGCGACGAGTACGGAGCCGGAGACGGTTCGGTTCCCGGCGCTGGAGGCCGCGCTTGCGGTGATGGGTGAGCACCGTTCGTTCCGGGCCGCGCCGCCGTCCGAGCGGGACCCGCCGATCCTGTGGCCGGAGGCCGATCCGGACGCGCCCGGGCTCGCCGTGTACCCGTTCCCGTCGTCGGCGTCGTGGAGTCCGTGGGGCGAGTGCTTGGCGGTGGGGCGCGCTGCCTGAGTGCCCCCTTGAAGCTGCGGCCGCTGTCGCATCCCCGAGCGGCGGTCGGTCGCGGCCTGGTCGGTGTTCGCTCGTCGCCCCGAACTTCGGGCGGGCACCGGCCGGGCATCCCGGCGCTGTTGGCGCGGGGTGTTCCCGGGGACCCGAACCGATACCCACCACGGAGGTTTCGTGCTGCCCTGTTCTGCCTGTGGCAATCCCTGGCACCCACCGCACCCGCCGGGGAAATGACCGACTCGGCCTGCCGTCGTGTTCGCACCGGCGGTAGGCCGCGGGGGGGGGGGGGGGGGGGCCCCCCCCGGCGGGGCGCGCCCCGCGCCCCCCGCGCCCCCCCCCCCGCCCCCGCGGGGGGGGGGGCCCGCGGGGGAATCGGCCCGCGGGGGG